>JAIRLW010000589.1 GCA_031259095.1 Planctomycetaceae bacterium
GTACGATGTTTTGCCGAAATGTCGTACTTGATGACTGTTGTCAATTTCGATACTTATATTGCACAATAAAAGTGATAGAAAATGAATAAAATCTTTTCCAACGAAACATGGGATGAATAATGGGATGAATATCTTTTTGGGCAATCACATGATAAAAAAATATTGCAATGGATTGACATGTTTTTGAAAGATATTGTTCTTAATTGTTACAGTAGTATAGGTAAACCGAAATCCCTTAAAAATCTACAGGGATTTTGGTCAAGACGGATTGATGCCCCAAACCGGCTTGTTTATAAAATTGAAAAAGATCATATTGTTGGGAACTTCTAAAAACCTCCTGATGTATGAAGGAACGCGGACATTGCCTTTCATCGAAAGGTTGCCCGCCTTTTATGTAAATCGTAACATAATAAAACACTAATCGAATAACTGCATGAAATATACTTGAGATATAGTATCAAAATGGACTATTGCATTTTAATGCAAGTTCGGACGCCGTTTTTTTAAACACTATCAAAATCACTTGAAATGAGTACTAATTTAATCGAAAAAGAGTCGGACAAAATGTCGTTACATGAAGCGGCATCGGAAGGTTATCTCAATGTTGTTAAGTACCTGATTGAAACGAAAGCCTATCCCCGGTAACTGTCTATTTTTTATACTTTCGTCAGTCATCATGATCATGTTTTTATTGTTGCAACGATAAGAATATTTGTGTGTTTGTCCTGTTAGGGACAACATGTTGGTAGAAAACGATGGCAATTAAAACAAGCGTCCCGTAGGGACGCAATGTTGGTAAAATCAGGAATCAATTAGGAATTTTACCAACATTTCATCCTTAACAGGACGCGGAAATTCAAATAGAGAAAACATAAATGAGTACAACACTTAATCAATCCGCTCGGCAACGGGAATTAATTGCGTTACTGTCCAGATCGCCGAATGGACTGCCGATTGAAACTTTGGCAAAAGAACTCGGAGTCAGTACACGCACCGTTAACCGTTACTTAGCGGCACTCAACGATGACCTGCCGATTCAACAATCTACACAAAAACATGGTCGAATCTTATGGAAACTCGATAAAAATGTTCAATCTATGGGCGAACCATCTTTTACATTTGATGAAGTTGCCGCTCTTGATTGGGGTTGCCGTTTTTTGGAACCGCTCGCCAATACCGATTTGGGTGATGCCGCTCATTCCGCTTTGAAAAAAATTCGTAAACAACTCGGTTCGGCAAAAATACAACGCGCAGAACGGATGCTTGGAACGTTTCATGAAATTAAAAGAGGATGGAGCAATTACTCCAAACAATCCGGCATTCTCCGAACACTTATGAATGGTTGTGAAGATGGAATGGAAGTAAATATCCGTTATCAATCGAATTTTTCAACACAGGAAAAAAAATATTCGATTCAGCCATACGAATTTGCAACTTACGAAGGTACACTTTATCTCATCGGTTTTTCGTGTGAACGGCAAATGATTGTAACATGGAAAACGAACCGAATCACTTATGCCGATTTAACGGCAAGAAAATTTACAAAACCGAAAAAGAATGAACTTGCCAAATATTACCGAAACAGTTTTGGTGTTTTCATTACAAATGAACCGGCACAAAAAGTTCGTATCCGAATCGCGCCAAAAATGGCACGATATGTTCAGGAACATCATTGGCATGAAACGCAAAAATTTAAAGTACAAAAAGATAGATCAATCATTGTTGAGTTCGAGTTGGCTCCGACACAGGAATTAATAAACTGGATATTAAAGTTCGGAAAATCCGCCGAAGTTCTCAAACCGCCGGCATTACGCCAAAAAATCAAGGACGAAATTACCGAAATGCTCAAACACTACAACATAGAAAATAATACAAAATAACCCAGCCCTATAGCCCGCTCCAACGGAGTGAGTTACAAATCTTTTGAGTATGTGATTTCCACCCGAAAAATAGACCCCCCCCCCTTTTTTCTGTTTTTGGGCTTGACCTGTTTTGATTTATCATGTAAACTAATAACCCTTATTGATTTTGTAATTTCAACTATTTTTAGCCGAAAAAAAATATTCAGAATATTTAATTCCAAAATTAAAATATACGTATATATCAGTGGAATCTTTATTTCGGGTAAAATTGTTCGCTGTTTTTATAAAAAAGGAACACAAGCGTTTCGCCCGCATGAGTTAACGGTTTTGACCCTATCGGATGCGGGCGAGATGCCTGCGTTTCTAACAAAATGAGTTTTTTTGCCTTATGCTGTTCTTGTACATATCGTGTTTTACGGTATCGTATTTTTGAGAAAAAGCAGTTTTGATGAGTTTCCTCTAATTATTAGGAGTACCTACAATGAATAAAACATTAACTTGCAATGACCGCAAACTAAAATTTTCTGAAACGAAATTATCCTTCTCAAATATTATTTATAATAATATTTTCGTGGAAAAGAATAATAAAACAGTAGCAGAAACATTAGTTCATGAAAAATATGAACGTCTAAAACCAAGAGTAACAGAAAAGTATTCGAAATTCCTGAACGATAAACTCGGAACATTTCTTCAACATTTAAAAGAAAAGAATGATCCGTTTTATAAAAAATTTCTAAACAAATACGGAGATAAACACTATTCTAAATTTTCGATTAGTGATCCTAAACTATTGGATAAAAAGGGTTTGTATCTGTATTGTGTCAATGAGGAAGTAAAATACATTGGTAAAAGTACAGACACTTTTGAAAATAGAATTAACAATGGTTATGGAAATATTTCACCAAAAAATTGTTACAAAGATGGGCGTTCGACTAATTGTCGTATCAATTCATTAGTTACGGCTAATAAGGATAATATAAAATTGTATCTATTACCTTTGGATGATGATAAGGAAATCAATGAAACAGAAAAATGTTTAATATTACATTATAAACCTGAATGGAATATTCAGAGATAAATTCAGTGTAATATTTCAGTGGAATATTCGTCAATTTGTTTACCAATGGATTCCAAAGGTAGTCAACGTTTCGCCGAAATGTTGCGCAGGCGTACTCGCCGACTTGACCTTGTAATTTCCAACTGTAAACAAATTTAAAAAATATTCCACTGATATATTACAAATATACAAAAGATACATTGAAAGGACTTTCTCAAGGGAAAAGACTCAAATGGTTAAAGAAGGAAACAAGGAATGGGTAATAAACATTTTTAGGAAAGGGCGGATACATAACAAAGCAATCATTTTTAAAAGTCAAACATAATATTGTTTCAAATTTGTTCTATCAGCCGTTCTTTCTTTTGTAGAGACGTTTGGTTAAAACATTGATTTTATGCGTTGTTCTGCTTTTCGGTTGTGGGTAGTTGTTTTTTTCAAAAAAATTTTTGTCAGGTCTGACAATATTTGTCAAAGGTGTCTGCGATTGTTTTGATCACGGGGTATAATTACCGTTGTTGTTTTTACAATCCGAACCACTTAACCCCTTTGATAAAATGAACACTGATAAAAAAGAAAAGAATATCGTTTTGTACTACCTGAATAATCTTGTCAAACAAAATCTTCCACAAAAAAAGGAAGAAGAACTCCTTCAATGGGTGGAAGAACACAGCAAAGATTTATTCAGTATTGATCTGGCAAATAAATGGGGGACACACACTTATAGAACTAGAGGCAGAGTTCGCCATTACTCTTCTAACTCTGATGATGAAGCCCCCGAACTCGAACACAATATCCAAACTATTCGTCATTTGTTGTTAGGTAAAAAAATAATACCTGTTCATGCCTGCGGATTCGATAAAAAAATTGATCTTCTTTTTGATGTTTTTGACGTCAAAACAGATTATCAGGAAATTTTGCGTTACATAATTTTTGTTGTAACGATTCCGATGTTGGGCGATTTACACGAGAACCTTGTATTTAAAAGACATGATTACAAAAACAGGGGGAGAGATTACGCTGCAATATCGGGAGTTTCCCGACATGTTGCCGAAAAAAATTTTGCTTTCAATTCACCATTGGTTACTAACGGTATTCTGAACTGCCCTAACAAATCACGAGGCAGTTTTGAATATTCTGAATATTTTGAATTTTCCGAATCTTTTCAAAAATTGCTTCATTCAAAATTTCGTACCGAAAAAGATATTAAACGTCTCATTCTCGGCTCAACCGGACAAGCAACATTGCAGCCGGAAAATTTCAGTTACATTGCTGAAGATTTCAACTACATCAAAACAATTTTGCAAACCGCTGTTCGGAAACGAAAAACCGGTGTGAATGTTCTATTGTACGGTGAACCGGGAACCGGTAAAACCGAAATGTGTAAAACGCTTGCCGCTGAAATAGGCAGCAATCTTTATATGATCTCCGAAAACAGCGATGGTAACAAAAATAGCCGGATATTCGAACTTGCATTGGCTCAAACTATTTTGAGAAACGATAGCAATGCGGTTATTTTAATAGACGAAGCGGAAGATATTTTTTATCAAAATCCATTTGCGCGTCATGAGCATTCCAAATTGTACTTCAATCGAATGTTGGAAAAGAATACAACGCCGGTTATTTGGGTTAGTAATAATATTGGTAGGATGGACAGAGCGTATCTTCGCCGTTTCATCTACGCGCTGGAAATGCCGAAACCGGATTGTGTTGTAACACAAAATATATGGAAAAATGTTTTGACGAAACATAAAGTTCGATTATCGGACGAAAAAATCGCGGAATATTCGGAACATTATGATGTTGCTCCTTCTTTTATTGAAACAGCGGTCAAGGTTGCGAAATTTGTTAAAAATCCGGCAGTGATTGAACGGACAATTGATTCTTTGGATAAGGCGTCAAAAGGTTTTGTAACGAGAAAGAATCTAAACAAAATAATCCCGTTTGAACCATCCCTTCTCAACACCGATATTAACCTTGAAGAATTGGCGGAGCGTATTGTTAAAAAAGGAATCTTTAATATTTCACTTTGCCTTTACGGAGTTCCGGGAACAGGTAAGTCGGCTTATGCCCGTTACCTTGCGGATCAAATGAAATTAAAAGTTCTCCAAAAACGTGCAAGTGATTTACAAAGCATGTGGGTTGGTGAAACAGAAAAGAATATCGCCAGAGCATTTAACGAAGCCTATCAGAAAAAGTCCTTGTTGATTTTTGATGAAGCGGATAGTTTTTTGAGTTCACGAGAAAATGCGATAAGAAATTGGGAAGTTTCCCAAGTCAATGAAATGTTGACCTGGATGGAAAATCATCCGTATCCTGTTGTTTTTACTACAAACCTGATGGACAATCTGGACGAAGCATCGTTACGCCGTTTTAAGTTTAAGGTTAAATACCATTTTTTAACACCAACACAAGTCAAGCAAGCGTTCAAGCACTTTTTCAATATCGCAGCAAACGGATTAACGGAACATTTAACTGCATTAACTCCGGGCGATTTTGTTGTTGTCAAAGATAAAATCGATTTGATGGATGTTACGGATTATAATGAAATTGTCAAGATGTTGGATGCGGAACAAGCCGTAAAGAAATGGAAACCAAGACCGCGAATCGGTTTTTGCTAAACCGGTTTCGTACCCAAAATATACTTCTTGCAGTTACTTAATTGATGTTCTATTATGTTACGATTTATATAAAAGGTTGGTAACGTTTCGCCGAAGAGTTGCCTGCCGCCTTTGAAATGATTTAACAAAAATTGTTACAACATTAAAATAATGAGTGCAAGAAGTATATCTTGTTTTTTATTACACATCAACCTATCATGGTATAGTTGCCAAAATAGGAAATAATCAGAAAAATTACGCCGAATATTATTAAGAATCAATCCAATGACTACCCAAAGTATAACATCTTGTTTTTATGCTGTTTTAGGCATACTTTTTTCTTTAACCCTTTTTTTGCCGGGTGAACAAGCGGAACGTTCCGGTTTATTCCATTTGCC
>JAIRLW010000013.1 GCA_031259095.1 Planctomycetaceae bacterium
GCCCGAATCCAAAGTGTCAACGAATCAACCAATCCTGAATACGCACGTTTACTTCATGCGTTTCATAAACGACATGATTGTCCTGTTCTGGTGAATACAAGTTTTAATGTACGCGGAGAACCAATCGTCTGTACACCGGAAGACGCTTATCGTTGTTTCATGCGAACGGAAATGGATTACCTCGTAATCGAAAATACCCTGTTCAACAAAAAAGAACAATCCAATTTCAACGATAAAGAAAATTGGCAAAAAACATTCACGTTAGACTAAAAATGTGAAAAAAATAATATAATTCTACTATTTTTCTGAAATTCCCAATTTACATCCTTTATAATTTTACTGGTCATGTACAAACGAAAATGTTGTGATTGAATGTATAAAAATTGTCATTGAGTGTACCTTTTTGTTTGTACTTGACTACTAAGTAGATAAAAAAATTATCAAAAATTCTTTACAAAACCACTATTTGAAGTAAAATATAAAAATAGATTTTTGCGTTGTAATAGTTCATAACCCGTTTATAATCAACACTTTAGCGTCAATTCCTATACCTGGGGAATAACGCCGTTTTGAGGAGTGAACGGGACAGTGAACAGCCGCTTATATGTTTTCATAAGTCTTTTTGTAGTAAAGACTTACAACACCACCGTGTCTGGTCGCCTACCTGATAGCAACCCCCCAAAATATGAAATAATCAGTTTTTTTCTTTGGGTTACTATTTTTGCGATGGTATCCGGTTATAATGATCTCTCTTGCGTGTGATTCAACTTAATGAATACAAGGAAACACTTGATTTTAACATTTGATAATGACAGAGGAAAAAAGATTATTGCATGTGGTCAAAGAAGCAAAAACTCCGTTTTTTATCGGGGTTGATGTTGGAGGAACCAGTATTAAAATTGGACTGGTGGACGATTACGGACGTTCTATTGATTCCGGCGCGGTCAACGATGAAGGAATTCATCTGAGTTGTATTTCCATTCGAACAGAACCGCATCCGCAAACCGCAACTGAATTGATTACCGAATCAATTCATGAAATATTCCAGCGGTTACATATCGATAAATCGTCCTGTGGCGGAATCGGACTTGGGATTCCCGGAACAATGGATATGGTTACCCGAAAACTTCGGCAACCGCCAAATCTCCACAGTTGGGAAGGTTTTCCCATGTGCGACGAACTTTCCAAACTCGCCGGACTTCCCGTAGTTTTTTGTAACGACGCTAACGCCGCCGCTTACGGCGAATATTGGGTCGGTTCCGCAAGCGGACAACCAAGTATGGCTTTGTTGACGCTAGGAACCGGAATTGGTTGCGGAATTATCATCGAAGGTCGATCTATTGACGGCGCAACGGGTTACGGCGGAGAATGCGGGCATCTGGTCATCGACGCCGCCGACAATGCGTTGCTTTGCGGTTGCGGTCAACGCGGACATCTGGAAGCGTATTGCAGCGCACCCGGCGTTGCACGGCGGACATTGAATCTAACTGATCGCCGCGAATCATCAATCCGGTCGAAAATTTCACCAGACACTCGGCTTGGCGAAATTCCAAAAATCGTGTATCACGAAGCCGAAAAAGGCGATCCATTGGCTTACGAAATTGTGATGGAAACAGCAAAATATTTGAGTTTAGGAATTGTTTCGCTGTTGCACACTGTTGATCCGGCGTGTATTTTGCTCGGAGGAGCAATGACTTTTGGCGGTCGTGATGTGCCGCTCGGTCAACGTTTTCTCGCCCAAGTGACCAAAGAAGTCAAAACTCGTGCGTTCAAAGCGGTCGCGGAAAAGATTATCATTGATTTTGCTATACTCGGTTCGGACGCCGGATATATCGGCGCCGCAGGTCTCGCACGCGAAGGTTTACTCCAAACGAAAAAAAAATAAAACGTAAAACTGTGTAAATAAACACAGAGAACCTAATAAAAATACTTTTTTACCTATAATACTTAAGACACAAGAGAACTTCTAAAAACTTATTTCTCCACAGACTAAAATTGACCGAAATCGACTAAAATCGATTTTAGTCGATTTCGGTCGATCAAAAAAGGAGTTTTTAGAAATGGAATAAGAATCTTTCAATCAAAAATGTTACAAGGAAGGGATTTTCCCTCTTTACTCAAGTTTTTAACTTTTACCACTTAATCAATTAAGTAATTAAAAGACAATGCGAACGACTTCAATTATTGTAGCGTTGACCATTCCATGTTGTTTAACAGGTTGTCCGGTGACTAGTTTTAAAGCGACAACGAAGGTAGAACAGACCATTATACCGTCTCCCAAAGAGCCGAAGCAGTCCGTTTCGGCAACTCCGGCAACTCCCGAAGCCAAAGACGCTGTTACACTTGTTGACAAGTTAAAAGGTAAATGGACATTAACTCCTGCCCAAACCATTAAATCCATTATCATTGATAGTTCGGATTTAGATGATGCGGCGTTTGATCTGTTTGCTAAACAGCCGGATTTGGAAACGTTGTTGATTTCAAATTTTCGTGAATTGAACGACGCAATGGTTGCCAAACTTACCGGATTGAAAAAACTCAAAAATCTGAGATTAAAAAATTCGAGTATTACCGATGGTGCGGTCAAAACGATAGTGGAATCGTTTCCTGCTCTGACCGGTTTGGATATTTCATCGAACACGCTATTGACGGATGATTCGTTGAAAGAGATTGCGAAACTAAAAGAGTTGACGGAATTGACGGTTAATTATTGTAATTTCAGCGAGTTTGGCATGATGGATATTTCGGGCTTGCCGAAGTTGGCGACACTGGATATTCGTGCGAATATGCAGGTTGGTAACAGCGGATTGGATTACCTTACGGCGTTACCGTCGCTGAAAAGTCTGAAACATTTGAGTCCGGCGGTGGACGATACCGGTTTGGAGTCGTTATCGGCGGTGAAAGGTCTGGAAACGCTAGAAATTCAGGACTTCAATATCACCGACCGCGCCGGTCAATTCATCAGGCAATTTGAAAAATTAACCAATCTCATTGTGATGCGTTGTCAAGGTTTTGGTTCGTCGGGAATTTTGGAACTGAAAGGAATGAAATTAAACCGGTTAACGTTGCGCGGGCTTCCGTCAATTAACGATTCCGGCATGGAAGTGTTCCGTGAACTGACAACGTTAAAACGTTTATACCTGAATGAATTAGCATCGGTTTCCGATGCGGGAATTTTGAATCTGGTTTACTTAAAAGACCTCGACACGCTTGACCTTTGGGAGATTCCGATTACGGATCAATCATTGGAAACGATTTCAAAATTAGCGAATCTGAAAACGTTGTCGATTCGTTCAACACAAATTACCGACGCTTCTGTGGATTTGTTGCTGGCAATCCCGAAACTTGAAAATCTGACCTTGAAAGATAATACCAATGTAACACAAACAGCGTTGAATAAACTGCGCGATTCAAAAAAGTTCAAAAATCTTGACTTTGGCTCTGCCGGTCAACGGGAAGAATAGAATCATCGCGGATCGTTGAACATTGCTGATTGTTTCGGAATTTTTGGGAAGTCTGTCTGGTCAAAGCGACCTTTTGCCAAAAGGTTGCGTCCATCTTTTGTCCGAAAAGTATTTTTCGAGGTTCTCCGAAAGAAACGTGAATTTTCCTCTTGACGTTCTTGGCGAAAATTTGGACAATCCGTTCTTCATTCCGGTTTTGGGCGGTTTCAACGATTTAGGTTCGTATGAAAATTATTCATCGTTATATTATCTGGGAACTCCTTGTTATTTTTCTTGCTTCGTTTATTGCCATGACCACCTTGTTGATCATTGGGGTACTCGTCGAAAAAGCGCTTGCAAAAAATGTTCCTATCCTACCTATTGTCCGTATGATTCCTTATGTGGTTGTCGAAATGTCGCGTTATTCACTTCCAATGACTCTTTTGCTCGCCGTAACAACTTTTTTTGCCAAAATGTCGGGAAATAACGAAGTGATTGCGTTGAAATCAATTGGAATTCCACCTTATGCTTTTCTTTTACCGGTGATGGCGTTGGGAATTTTCATCAGTTTTTTTGCTGTTTGGCTGAACGAAATAGCGATAACATGGGGGCGAACCGGCATCAATACTGTCCTCTATCTTTCTGCCGAAGATATTCTCTTGGAACAACTCAAAAAAAATCATACCTTCACAACAGAATCACAAGACATTACCATTGTGGTCAAAGGAGTTGAAAACCGTCGCCTGATTGCGCCAACCATTACCTTGAAAAGTCCGCCTTCAACGATTGAAGCACAGAGCGCAGAACTCAAAATTAACTTTTCGGCTCAGACATTGACGGTGTTATTGAGTAATGTCAAAGTTGAAGGACCCGGAGCCAAATACACTGGTCATGACCGAGTCATTTCTATTGCCTTACCACAAATTGTTCAGGATACCAACGCTGAACCGAGTGTTTCCAACATGGGATTCAAAAAACTGGCGGAGGAAACAGACGCAATTCAGGAAAATCTCGATAAACAACGGCGAATTATTGCGGCACAAAAAGTTTTTGCCGGAGGAATGGGCGCAATTGACGCTTGGAGTACGCCGAAAATTACCAAACTGAACTACGAAAATCAAAATTCCGTCAAAAGATTAAAACGTGTGGCGACTGAATATCCGCGACGTTGGGCGACCAGTTTTAGTTGCTTTTTTTTCATTTGGTTGGGTGCACCGTTGGCAATCTGGATGAAAAAAGCAGACATTTTTAGTAGTTTTTTTGCTTGTTTTATTCCGGTGTTGTTGTTTTATTATCCTTTGCTCATGTACGGATTGACGAGCGCCAAAAATGGAACACTTCCCGCTAATTCGGTTTGGGCGGCTAATATTTGTCTTGGAATTATTGGGCTGTGGTTTATGCGGCGAATCCACCGTTATTGAAAATTGAAGATTAAAAGATGATTTGTATGTATTATCCCATTTGTCCCTATCGTCCCCAATATCCCTAAAATATTCAATGTTAAGGACACTTGGGATACTAACGACTAATAGGACAAAAGATTTTTTTCCCAAATATCTTAGAAATTTTGAAATTCTGAGAAAAACGATTGCGCTGATTACAACGATTTTGCCGATAATAAAGAGACGTAGGTTTTTCGAAATAGGTATTTCGGTAATTAAGTAAAAATAGTTTCGCTTTGTTCTGTTGCAGAGCCAATATGACTTCACACATTGAAAATCAATTCCCAGCAAACAATCGAGGGCTGTTATTGCGCATTCTGTTGCTGGGTTTTGTTTTTTTTGTGTTGACAGGTCAGGGGCTGGCGCAAAATAAGAGTGAAAGCAAAACGACGGAGAAAAAATCGTTTTTTTCCTATTTTCAAAAGAAGAAATCGACGGAATCTTCCGGCAATTCATTATCTCCGTTGTCGTGGTTTCGGAGCAAGCAGGACACGCCATCGAAAGTTGACCACGATTCTAAAAAACCGCCGACGATTTCCAAGTCGTCAACATCGTCTCAGAAATCGGAGCCGAAGGCTAAAACATTGGATGATTTTTCGTCTAATGATTTAAATGTTGCTCCATTTCCTCCAGAGAATCCTTATTATGAGCGGAATCAAAAGCCGGTTTCGTCGCAGCAAAGCGTCGATTCTGTTTCGATTTCGGAGTCTGTGGAACTGCCTGATCCGGACACGGTTCCTGCGTCAGCACAACACAGTTCACGGTTGGCGACTTCGAATGATTTGGAAGAACCGTTGCTGACTGGTGTGTCGTCGTATTCATTTGACACGCGGGATTGGGTTGAATCGTTTCCGGTCGATCATGTTACGGATTCGTTGTCGTCGAATCATAATCATAACCAGACTGTTCAGAATCAGACAGTTCAAAATCAGAATCAGACAGTTCAGAATCGTGTTGCGCAAACTCGTACAGTTCAAAATTCTGTTGCACAAAATCATGCGGCGACGGTTGTGTCGAATGTTCCGGCTGGGCAACAAGGTAATTTAGGAGTGAATTCGCAGCAATGGGACGGACAGGCAGTGCCGATTACAGAGATGATTGGGACGGTTTCCGAAGAGATGAAAACCGTCCGTCAGGCTTCACTCAATCAAACATCGCTCCGCCGTTCCGCATCGGAACAACACACTCAATCTCCGCAGATTAAGGACAAAGAAATTGAAACGATAAACTTGGGAATTGATTTAACGCCGTCTTATGCGCCGCGGTTGAAATATTGTGAGATTTATGGAATGGTGGTGGTTCAGGCGAATTTTCCGTTGACGGAGATCAAATCGATTCTTGAGGAGATTAAGCAATTGCAAATTGATTTGAATCTTTACATGGGGATTCCTGCGCCGAAGGAAAAGATAGAACTTTGTTTATTTCGGGACGAAAAGACATATATGAAATTTTTGCAAGAAGTGTTTCCGAAGGCGCCGCGTGATCGTCGGGCGCTTTATATTAAGATTGACGACAAACCGGGGACCTTGCTTGTTCAAAAGACGGACGAATTTGAGATTGACTTGCGGCATGAGATGACTCATGCGATTATTCACACTTCCATTGCGACCGTTCCGATTTGGTTGGACGAAGGACTGGCGAAATATTTTGAAGTTCCGATCAAAGACCGTGCAGAGAAAAATCCGTACATGAAACAAATTCGTTGGAACACGAAATTGGGGGCGGTTCCGTCGTTGAGTCGTTTGGAAAAGTTGGAACATATTGGACAAATGGGAGATCGGGAATATCGAGATTCGTGGGCGTGGGTTCATTTTCTGATTCACCATTCGCCGCAATCTCATCGACTTTTAGCCGGATATCTTCAACTCTTGTCAACACTTCCAGCCGAAAATGCGAAAAATCAAAATTCAACTCAAATTCCATCGATCAGTCTTTATCTGAACGAGGTCGTTGTCGGGGCAAAGGAAAAATACCGAGAACACTTTAATAAATAAAAGTGGACATTTGATGAGGGCAACTTCTAAAAACTTGTTTTTTGATCGACCAAAATCGACCCAATTCGACTAAAATCGATTTTGGTCGATTTCAGTCGACGTTTTTAGAAGTTCCCTGATGAGAATTTGTCCCCACTGTTACAAACGGCGCCCCCTTTTCTAATGAAGAATTTTTCGTATAATTCTTTTTTTTAATCTCAATTTTCATTCTCGACTTGGAGGAATTTTAACGTGGGAACCAAAAAAACAGGCAAAGGACGACGGAAAATCGGACGGAAAAAAAGACGAATGCGATCCAAAATCCGGCATCGTAAAAGTTAAGTTCGATTCAAGTTTGCTCTGAATTTGAATTTGATAAAAGGGAATCTCTAAAAATTTGTTTTTAATCACAGAATTATTTGTCCCAATTGGTCTCTAATGTCCCTAAAATTAAGGCTAAGGTGATGATAGAGACAAAAAGGACAAATGATTTTGAAATCAAAGTTGTGCTTAAGAAATAGTAATAATAGGTATTTTTAGAGTACCCAAAATATTTTAAGCGGAAATACGAAAATCATAAATTTGCCGAAATAGCGTAAGCCGTTTGATGGGAGATTGTTGTGTTTATGAAAAACCATCGCGTTCTCGTTCCGGTTTCGCATCCGCTTGGCGGTATTCGGACGTACATGCTCTATTATTTTCGGCGGCTTCACCGTGAAGAAGGTTATCGGTTTACGTTCCTTTCCGAAGCCGGAAACGCTTTTGAAACGTTTAAACGCGATCTTACGGATTGGGAAGGCACAGAGTATATTGAAGTTCCTCCGAAATGCGGAAGCAAAACAATAGTTCAAACGATTCGCCAAACTCTCAAAACACAATCGTTTGCGTTGCTCCATTCGCAAGGTCTCAAAGTGGGAACAGAAACCGCGACCGCAAATTATTTCAGGAACATTCCGCATCTGATTACCTTACACGATGTGATTCTTCCGCAAAATGAAATACCAGGGCGTTTCAAATGGTTGAAAAAAGCAATCATTTCCGCCGTAACGCGTCGTGCTTCGTTTATCATACCGGTTTCTTGCGATTGTGAAGTAAATCATTTACAAATCTTTCCGGCTTGGAAACGCGGACCGGTTCGGATTAAAACAATTCTAAACGGTATTGATCTTGAACGGATTGAACATTCCCGATTGATGTTTGAAACATGTCGGGAACAACGGTTGCGTGAACAATTCGGAATCGGACGTGAAATGGTTCTCGGTGGTTTTTTCGGACGGTTCATGCCTCAAAAGGGAATCGATCTTCTGCTAAAAGCGTTGGAACTGCTCCACGAACAAGGTTACGCAAACCGTTTTCATCTTATTATAACGAAAGATTGGAATGGTTTTCTGAATGAGACAATCAACCTTGTTGCGGGAAATCCGAAAATTTCCCGAATGATCCATTTTATCGACCCGATACCGGACATAACGCCTTTACTTCTTCAAGTTGACACAACCATAATCCCGTCACGTTGGGAAGCCTGCCCGATTCTTCCGATGGAATCGCTTGTTCTTGGAATTCCTGTTATCGGATCGGATTGTATTGGTCTTCGTGAAGTGTTACACGGTACGCCTTCATTGGTTCACCAACACGACGACCCGGAATCACTCGCAACGACCTTGATAAAATTTATCGAATCGCCAACAGCCGATGCCGCTAAACGTTACGCTATGGAGGCTGTAAAACGGTTTGATGTTCGTTTGGCAACGGATCAGTTACTCGAAATTTATCAATCAATCTGTAATAAATAATCTCAATACAACGTCAAGCCGGTTGATCTTTTGAACGACAACCAACCGGCGCGACCGCCCAGCGGGCGGGTCGCCTACCTGATACTTTTTTATAAGTTGCTCTTGACGTCCCTTGCGACTTTACTCTATACTTAATGCCCTAAAGATATTCAGGAACCTTTTTGATTATTTTTGATTAAGATAACTTCTAAAAATTTCGACTAAAATTGACCGGAATCGATTTTAGTCGAATTTAATCGATTTCGGTCGATCAAAAAACAAGTTTTTAGAAGTTGCCTTAATCGTTAATTTTGTCAATCTTTGTTGAACAGGAACGTTATTCGAAACGCGGGAAAAAAACCTGATTCTTTTTTTCTCCATTTTCTCCACAAACGAGATTAGGAAAAAATATTATGGACAGTGGTCGTCGTCATCAGTTAGCGCAAAATGAATTATTGCATTGGCTTGTAACACAATATGAAGAATGGCTTAAACCGAATGCCTATTGGATTGGCGGCGGGACTATTGCGATTCTGGTTTTGTTAGGAGCCTTTTTGGGTTCTTCGGGAATATCGGAGTGGAATAAGGCTCAAATCTGGAACGGATATTATGCCGCGATTCATTCCGAAAATAGCACGGAGGCATTGCAACTCTTGGTGGAAACCTCGAAAGGAACCATCGCCGAACAAGCACGTTTGACCTTGGCGCAAATCCAACTCGGTGAAGGATGTCATCAGTTGTTCACCGATAAAGTCAAAGCAACCGAATCACTTGAAAAGTCGGTCGAACAATTTCAGTTCCTTCAAAAAAACGCTAACAATAAAAATATTCTTTTACAAGCGAATTTTGGTCTTGCGCAGGCATGGGAAACATTAGCGGCAGTGCGTGTTGGTAAAAATGATCTTGCGGAAGCGGAAAAAGAATACAAAAAAATTGCGGAACAATATCCTAACGAATTTCTCGGACAAAAAGCCCAAAAACAGTTGCTTCTGATTTCCAATGCCAATACCTTGAAATTTTTTGAACTTTCCGCCGCCAAAGTAACCGAACCGACCAAACAAGATGATTTTAAGGTTGAAATTGACAAAAAAGACCCGTTTCTCGATAATTCCAAAGATTTTGATGTTCAAAAGGTTTTGGAAGGCGGTTCCAGTTTGAGAACCGAGTTTAGCGATCATGCGGCAGAGTTGTTGGGTAATCCTAAGCCGGCAGAAACAACGCCGGAAGTAAAAATTGAAATAAAAACAGACGCCGATACCAAAACAGAAACAGAAACAAAAAACACCGAAAAACCCGACGAACCACCGTCTCAGGAAAAAAACTAGGGAATTTCTAAACATAAAATTACCTTTAGTCTAAATACCAATTGTTTTTCAAAAATTATTTCGTCCCATTTGTCCCTATCGTTCTTAATGTCCCTAAAATTTTCAGTGAAGGAATATTAAGGAATATTAAGGACAAATAGGACGATTGAGACAAATAATTCTGTGATTGAAAAAGAAAAAAATTTTTCCCCGAGAAAATTTTTACTGAAGTCTTGAACGTGAAATTTTTTCCGTTAAGATATTCGTTTAGTATTTTTGAAATTCGTTAATGGATAGCGAATTTCAGTTCACAATGAAACGTTCCCAATTTGAAAGGAAGAATGTATGAATCGACGTCATTGGTTGACAAATGTTCTTGGCGGAACCGCGATGGCTGCCGCTGTAGTGTCTGGTAGTGAAGTTCTTGCTCAGCCCTTGCAAGGACGCCTTCGTCCGCCGGGAAGACAGACTCTCAAAAAGTACGGCAATTCCCATTTTTACAACGCGGATGGTAGTTTCAATGAAAAAGCGGCAAAAGAAGCGTACATGGAACTACTCCGATTCCATCGTTATTCGTTACCCGATGTGGTCAACGATGAACGATTTTGGATTCGGGATTTTGGTCTTGGCGATTTCGCTAATGTCGGAATGGGCGGAATTTTTTGGCTCAACGACAAGGAACACGGTTATTTCGGTCATGAAATTTACCTTCTGCCGTTCCAGATGATTCCCGAACACGCTCATGTCGCAGCGGAAGACAAACCGCCGAAACATGAATATTGGCAAGTTCGGCATGGAAGTATTTACAATTTCGGTAAAGGAGGTTCCAAAGACGATTTGGCGAAACTGCCGGTTCAACTCCCGAAATCCCAACTCGACGCCGATGCGATTACGGCGTTCACTTGTGTTGAACTCAAAGCGGGAACCGGAAAAGGAAGCGAAGCCGCAATCACCGGTTTGGGAGATTACCATTTTATGATGGGCGGACCTCAAGGTGCGATTGTTACGGAATACGCCTCATTCCACGCCGGAACCGGTCTCCGATTCAAAAATCCAAAAGGTGTGAACGACAACACCAAAGCCTCAAAATAAATAAAACGGCTAAATTCATTTGTCTCCTAAGTCCCTAATATCTCATTTGTCCCCCAATCGTCCCTTTTTATAGAGACATTAGGGACAAATGGGATGATAGGGACTGAGGGGACAATCATAAAAAATCATTAACCCTATTACGATTATTATTCTCATGCAATATTTACATTTTGGCGTTCCGACAACCCAAGAAAAGAATTGGTCGGGTTATCTTGCCGATCTTGGAGTTCATGTTACGGATCCGGGAGCGGATATTTTTGGCATTGAGTGGTTAAAATTCGACGCCGATAGTCCGATGCACGAATCTATTAAAACAAAACCGCACGCCGCGTTTGCGGTTGACGATCTTGACGCGGCGCTTGCCGACAAAAAAGTTATTTTACCGCCTTATTCTCCGACGCCGGGTTTTCGTATCGCGTTTATTGATTACAACGGTGCGATCATCGAATTAGCGGAAACAAAACAATAAAAAAGGTAACGCTAAAAATATCTTTGTCTTTTAAATGTCCCATTTGTCCCTATCGTCTCTAATGTCCCAACTTTAGGGACAGACGGGATTTTAGGGACAAACGGGAACTACCACTACAAAAAACGCTTTAGTCTGCTAAAATACTAAAAGTTGAAAAAAAACTTCGCTGTTTTGGGCGAAGTAAACCATTGACCCCGAAATATCAGAAAGGGCTTAAACATTATGGCGAAAAAAACAATTGCTGATGTTGATGTTCAAAACAAAACCGTTTTCATTCGTGTCGATTTCAATGTTCCACTCGATGATCACGGCAATATCACCGACGACCGGCGTATCGAAATGGCGTTGCCGACAATTAAATCTGTATTAGATCGCGGTGGGAAAATTATTCTGGCAAGTCATCTGGGACGTCCCAAAGATGCGCCGGACCCAAAGTTCTCCATGAAACCAACGGCACAACGTCTCGCCGAACTACTCAATAAAAACGTTGAGTTCGCAACCGATACCGTCGGTCCCGACGCTAAAGCAAAAGTTAAAGCATTGCCAAACGATGGCGTGTTGGTTCTCGAAAATTTACGGTTTCAACCCGGTGAAAAAAACGGCGATGAAACTTTTGCCAAAGAATTAGCGTCGTTTGCCGATGTTTACGTCAACGACGCTTTCGGAACTTGTCATCGAACAGACGCTTCGATGTACGCTCTGCCAAAAGCAATGGGAGCAAAACCCAAAGTCTGCGGATTCTTAGTTGAAAAAGAAATCAAATATCTCAGTAACGCCATCGCCAATCCACAGCGTCCATTTGTCGCTATTATCGGCGGCAAAAAAGTTTCCGACAAAATTATGGTCATTAAAAATCTGCTTGGAATTTGCGATCAGGTTCTTATCGGCGGTGCAATGGCGTACACTTTCAGTTTGGCAAAAGGAGAAAAAGTTGGAAATAGTTTGGTCGAAACCGATAAAATCGATCTGGCAAAAGAACTCATGGTTCTCGGCGGAAATAAATTAGTTTTGCCTGTCGATACCCATTGCAGCGATAAATTTGCCCCAGACGGTAATAAAAAAATCGTTAAAGCCGGAGACGTTCCTGATAATTGGGAAGGTTTGGATATCGGTCCCGAAACCGCAAAACTTTACGCCGGTATCGTTAAAAACGCTAAAACTGTTGTCTGGAACGGTCCCATGGGCGTTAGCGAAATGCCCCCATTTGACGAAGGAACCAAAGCAGTCGCCCAAGCGGTCGCCGATAGCGGCGCAATCAGTATTATCGGCGGAGGAGACAGCGCAGCCGCCATTCAACAACTCGGCTTCGCCGATAAAGTCTCCCACGTCAGCACCGGTGGAGGGGCAAGTCTCGAAATGCTTGAAGGTAAAAAATTCGCCGCAGTCGATGTCCTCGACGAATAAAATCGAATAAAAATCTTAAAGAACACTTCTAAAAACGTAATATTTCAGCGGATTGGTAATCTATCAGCGGAATATTTTATTTGAGGTTAAAAAAATATTCGCCCTGAAAGGGCAGTCAGATTATAGCCTTCCCCAACGGGGTAGGTTAAAGTCATCACAACACCCAGCCCTGAAAGGGCGATATAATAGTTGAAAGTGGATAGTGGATAGTAAAAATTCCGCTTGCGTAACTCTCCACTATCAACTATTCCGTTGCCCTTTCAGGGCGTTGGGTTGGCGGGGGAACTTACCCCTACCCCGTTGG
>JAIRLW010000010.1 GCA_031259095.1 Planctomycetaceae bacterium
TAAACTACTTTTTTTTAAGAAAGTGCAGTTTGAATTTAGAGGGTCAATTGTTTGTGTCAATATATTCAGAGGTAGGCGACCTGCCTGTCATTACTCCAAAAATCCGAAACAATCAAAAAAATTCCACTGATAGATTACAATGTTTTTAACAATCGGCGAAAATCAGCGTCAATCTGCGGATGATAAAATAATATCTCCAAAACGGCAGACAACGCCAATTGCTTTTCTGTTTGCCAATGGTCATCAATTCAATTTTTTCTTCCGACATGTTCCATCATATTGATAAGAAACAAAAGAAGGAGTATTTGTAAAAAAATCAGCGAGGCTCCGAGAAAATCAACTTGATACAATAATAATGAACCAAGACAACAAATGGTTGTCGTCAGATAAACGATTAAAACTGCTTGCGTCTTTGAAAATCCAAGATCGACAAGACGATGAGAAAAATGATTTTTGTCGCCGGTAAACGGACTTTTTTTGTTGCGAATTCGTATCAGGACAACAGTTGTCGTATCATAAATTGGAACGGCAAAAATCAGTAACGGAACATAAATAGTTTGAGTAATACCGTTATAACCTGAAAAAGTAGCAGTCAACGTTGACGCCGCCAAAAGAAAACCAATAAAATAGGCGCCGCCGTTTCCCATAAATATTGTTGCGCGAAACGGATTGTTGTATAATAAAAAACCGACGGTTGCTCCCATCAGAATAAACAGAAAATCCGCAACAAAAAATTGCGGCTGGTGAGACAACGGATTCGGCGCAATAAACATGACCATCGCAAGAAACAAACCGCAAATCGTCGCAGTTCCCGCGGAAAGACCATTCATATTGTCCAGCATGTTGAATGAATTAATCAGTCCGACAATCCAAATCACACTCAAGATATTCGTGATCATTGGCGCATCAATAAAAACAGTTAATCGCCAACCGTAATAAACGGCAGAAATCGCTACAAAAATTTGAACGCCAAGCCGGAACAGCCAATACAAATTGAAACGGTCATCTAATGTACCAAGAATAAGCAGAATACTGCCAAGTCCAAGCAATGTCCAGAGTTGACCGCTTCGATACATCATTCCGTCAAAATGAACCGTAACGGTTGTCGGCAATAATAATCGTAACGGTTCGGCATGCATCATCAGAAAAAGGAAAAGTTGACCGAGAATAAAGGTCATTAAAACGCTCATTCCAATTCCTAAACCGCCGCCGGTTGGAATTGGTTTTGTGTGAATTTTCCGTTCGCCGGGGTGGTCAACAAGTCCCCAGTACGGAGCGACATACCGGATCAGTCGGCATGTCGCCGCACTTAAAAGAAACGCAATAAAAAATGTAATCAAAAATACTGTAAACATCATTTGAATCTCAAAAAAATGAACCGGAACATTTTTATATCATTACAATATTTATGAAACGGTCTCGGTCAATGTGAAGTGAATCGGGTCAACGGAATCGGTTCTTTGTCGGTTACTATAACATCATTATTGTTTGCGGAACAAAAATCCTTGTAATCCTGATCGCAGGGAGGATGGCTAATCATCATGTATTCCGCACCGGCGGAAGTTGGCGTAACACATCGGATACTTTCGCCGCGCCGCACGACAAACGCCTGACCGCCAACCGCTTTTATCCATTCGCCGGATTGTTCAGTACGAAAAGGAGTAACAGAATAATGTTCAACATAAAAATGTAACTCGCCGTTCAGTACAATATAATAATTATCATAACCAATATTCTGAAAATTTTCCTCGCAACCCTGATAAGAGCGAACCCGCATAATACTAACGGTTTGCGAATTATTGTTCAGATGTCCAAAATATTCTTCAGCCTGTTTCAAAATAGGTCCGGTTCCGTGTAAATAAACCGGACGGCAACACAACACAATTCGGCTTTGCGGAGTCCATTGCGGTTGAGCGGTTTTCGGCAATTCAATTCCGGTTTGATTTCGGCGAGTCTGTTCAGGAGTGAACGCCGGAAAACATACCGCAACATATTTTGCGCCGTTTGGTTCGGGAGTTCGGTACTGAATCCGTTCACCGCGCGGCGTCAGGATTCCGCAACCGGCACGAACAATCAACGTTCCGGCAGATTCCGTATCAATATACAAGTTTCCTTCAAGAACAACAGTGTACTCGTCGAATTCGGGACATTGAGGAGGTTCCGACCAACCTTCGGGGAAATTCAGTAACCCAATACTTAATAACTCCGTTTTTGTACTGATTCGACCAATAAATTCTTTAATCTCTTCTCCGCGAACCGCCGCATCTTGAAAACAAACCGGTTTTTCTATCAATATTGGCATGTCGTCCTTATTTTCCAACCGGTTTGTTCGACCGGATTTTTTGTAATATTTTAATAGTTTAGATGTGTTCAAATCAAAAATATTTATTTTATTGCCCCCTTAGTCCCTATCGCCCCTTTAGCCCCTAAAGTTTTTCATGTAAGGACATAAGGGACAAATATACTCATTACACTTTAAAATTCGGTTTTTATTTTTTTAATTTAAAATATTACGAACAAATGTTTCTGTAGTTTCAAGAAGGCGATCAGTTTTCGAGCCGAAATATTGTACAATATT
>JAIRLW010000124.1 GCA_031259095.1 Planctomycetaceae bacterium
TCCCAACGCGGTTCACAGAAAACACGGTTGAGCCGTTGCACGGTTGCTTCAAAAGTCGATTCGATAATCAACCCGCTTCGGACTTCCGCCGAAAGTTTCGCCATTAAGAGCGATGCGGCAACGCCTTTACCCGAAACATCGCCAAGAGCAAACACTAACCGTCCGTCCGGTAACATAATGTAATCATAATAATCGCCGCCAAGATATTTAGCGGGTCGGTAAAAATCATAAAATCCGTAATTGGGAATCGTTGGCGGCGCAAGCGGCAACAAACCGCGTTGAACCGTATTGGCAATATTCATTTCCCGTTCCAGAATTTTTTCGGTCATGGCGATTTCATGGAGTTGGGCGTTTTGGTAGGACACGGCAACCTGATAAGCCAACGAAACCAATAAATCAAGGTCTTCATAGGTGAATTTCCGTCCGGTTGATCGCGCGTCCACCTGAATCACCCCCAACACCTCCGATTGATCGTAATCCATCACCGGCGCAGCCATAATCGAGTAAATACTGTAATTGACAATACTTTCACTCGGTTCAAACCGTGAATCGTTGGCAACGTCGTCGGAAAGAATTGCCGCTTTGGATTGGGCAACTTTTTCCAAAATGGAACGGCTAATACGGAATGAATCCTGATTGTTCGGATTACGATGTTGAAACGCTTTAAGTTCGAGCCGTTTTGTTGCCGGATCGTTGAGCAAAATGTAAGCACAATCCGCTTGCAAAAAGATTTTCAGTAAATTCTGAACAAGTTGCGGCAAAACCTGATCGACTGCCGCGCCGAGATTACGACCAATATCGATCATTGCCTGCAGTTTTACGGCGGCGTTGGCGGAAGTGAGTACCGGACGTTTATCGGCGAGTTTGATTTGTGATTTAACGGTGTAGGTATTTTCCGCGCCGATTTCGGAATCGTCAACATACGCCCGGCTCTGATCGGAAACAGACTGTATGGACGAATCCTGATCCGCAAAATTAGTATTATCAAACGAAAAAATGAGTTCAACATCGCAAAAACGGAGTAAATCTCCTTCGTGCAGTCTTATTTTTCCGGTAACTTGTTGATCATTTAGAAAAGTTCCATTTCTGCTTTTCAGGTCTTCGATATAATAGACGTTTTTTTCACGAATCAATCGGGCGTGTTCCCGACTCACTCCGTTGTGGTCAAGACAAATATCGCAATCGGCATAACGTCCGATTCGGGCGGAATCTGTATTGATAGGGAAAATCTTGTTTCCAATCATGCTGGAATCACGAGTTTGCAAAGAAGCCATGAGAGTTGGAGGCGTTAGCCGTGTTGTTTTGCGGAACAATGGAAAAACGAGAGAATAACTTTATATCTATTACACGTTCAAGAGTTTTATTCTTACCAGAGTGTAATCAATATAACCGAATAACCAATGTCTATTTTCCCAAATCTTACAAAAAAGTCAACCCACAATTATTCAGGAAACTTCTAAAAACCTCGACTAAAATCGACTGAAATCGATTCTAGTCGATTTCGGTCAAATTTGACCGATCAAAAAACGAGTTTTTAGAAGTTCTCTTCAGCGAAATGCAAGTTGGCTATCGCCGCGCGACCGTAGGTGAAAGCCGTAGGTGAAAGCCTTTTGGCAAAAGGTCGCCTGCCTCTTAATTTTTTGCGTATAAAAAATCGAACACTGCCGCTGCGGGACTACGATTGATAGGCGATTACCGTAGGCTAAAGCCTTTCTATAATTATTGGAGAACCTCGAAAAATTCATTTTGCTCTTGACAAACGATCAGAGAATTTATATAGTCCGTTGCTTGATAACCGGTGTGTTTACATAACCTGTTGAAATAAAATAAGATAATGAAAGTTACGCCTTTAATAATTCGTTTCCTATTTGTTGTTTTAATTTTTGTAAGTGTTTTGGGTTGCCAATCGAATTTGGCGTTGAAACGGATGCAGGCGAAAAATCCGTTGGCAAAAAATTCGGTCAAAACACCAACGAAAATGGTTGACGTGTGGAATACGTATGCGCAAACCACTTCGGACGGTAAAATTGTTCGTGGTATCGCGGGACGGATTCATTTTTACAATGATTACAAAAAAAAGCAGGCAGTCAAAGTCGATGGCGATTTAACAGTATTTATTTTCGACGGAAACGAAAAAGATCCGGCTCACGCCAAACCGTTAAAAGTTTATCAGTTTAGGTCGGAAACGCTTAATAAACATTATGAGTTTAAAAAACCGCTTGGTCATGGTTATGATTTTTTTCTGCCGTTTGACGAGATTGGCGGCGAGGAAAAGAATTTGTGTGTAATGGCACGGTTTGACGACCGGTTGGAAAAAGCGTTAGTTCTTTCACCTCCGGTTGTTACGGTTCTTAAAGGCACAAAGCGCGAACTTCCGGCATCGGAAAACGCGGTGCAAGAATTTTTGGCGAATAATTCAATTCTGATGAAAGCAAACCGTGAACTCGCGGAACAGGCAATTCCTGCCAACATCAGACAAGTTGGTTTTGAACAGGAACAGTCTGAAAAACAGTCAGAAAAAAAATCGGAGGAAAAACCAGAACGTCCGATTTCAACAATAGTATTGAATGATTCTATGACACAACGTTTAGCACAAAATACGCTGCCGATAGCAGAACCGGAAACGATTACGCCAGAGCCGTTACACTCAGAACCGGTGGTATCAACGCCGTTACCGACAACGTCATTGCTGACAATGCCGCCTCCAACCGATTCACGATATCAATTCAATAAAACAGAAATAACATTCCCGGACAAAGTGTTTTAGGCAACTTCGGCAAAAGGTTATTTGTGACTATTCAATGAAATTACCCTATTGGCGTTACTGCGTCAGGTAGGCGATCCGCCCGCTGAACGGTCGTGCCGATTGATTCTAGTTCAAACGAAAAACCGGTTGCTATCAATTCAAACGGACAGGTTTACCGAACCGTGAAGAACGAAGGTGAGAGAAAAAGGTTGAAAAGTCGTGTTTTCCAGAAGAAAAATTTTAGGGACAAATGGGACAATAAGGACTGTCTGTTGGGACAAAAGATAGGCAATGTTTCGCCGAAACGTCGTCTATCTAATATTGATCAGCCGGTTACCCCAAAATGGGAAATAATTGAGGCAACTTCTAAAAATTTGTTTTTTGATCGACCGAAATCAACCCAATTCGACTAAAATCAACTTTAGTCGAAGTTTTTAGAAGTTCCCTCAGGTATTTTTAACTCATAATCATCATTTGTCGTCGGATTGATTCTTCGTGAACTTCTTTGATAATTTGCCGGACGAATTCGGGATTGAGGTCGAGATGTTTCGCTAATTCCGAACAGCGTTCCAGAATTTCAGCATACCGTGCCGCTTGAAAAATCGGCATTTCATGTTCTTTTTTATAAACGCCGATTTCACTGGAAATTTGCATTCGTTGCGACAAAAGTTGCAAAAGTTGATCGTCAATATGGTCAATCTTACAGCGTAACTCCGCAAGACTTTCCGAAGGACGATTGGCGTTGCGAATCACCAACATGCAAAGGAGATGATCCAGCATTTCCGGCGTAATCTGCTGGTTGGCATCACTCCATGCAGTATCGGGTTGGCAATGCGTTTCAATCATGAGACCGTCGAAATTCAAATCCATCGCTTGTTGGGAAAGCGGAGCAATCAGATCGCGTTGACCACTAATGTGACTCGGATCACAAAAAACCGTCAAATTCGGAATACGTCGCCGAAGTTCAAGCGGAATCTGCCATTGCGGTTCATTCCGATAACGCTTTTTTTCATAAGAACTGAATCCGCGATGAATTGCGCCCAACCGTCGAAGTCCTGCACCATAAACACGTTGAATCGCTCCAATCCATAGTTCCAAATCAGGATTCACCGGATTCTTAATCAACACCGGCAAATCCGCACCACGAAGAGCGTCCGCAATTTCCTGCACCGCAAAAGGATTCACGGTTGTACGTGCGCCGATCCAAAAGATGTCGATGCCGGCTTTGAGCGATTCGAAAACGTGTTCACGTGTCGCCACTTCGATGGCAGTGTACATTCCGGTCTCACGTTTTACCCGTTTCAGCCAAGACAATCCGGTTGCTCCAACCCCTTCGAAACCGCCCGGTTTGGTGCGAGGTTTCCAAATACCTGACCGAAATATTTTAATTCCTTGTGCCGCAATATTGTGAGCGGCGTCCATAACTTGTTGTTCCGTTTCCGCACTGCACGGTCCCGCAATAATGATCGGACGCTTCGGATCAACTCCGGGCAGAACAATTGATTCCAATTGCATTTCGTTTAAATCCATTTTTATTCCTCTGGTTAAAATTTTTTAACTAATAACTAAAATAAAAAAAGCCGGCTTTAACAGACGGCTTTGGGGTTTGGGTTCGACAAAAGAAAAAGCCGCAATCGTCTAAAACGCTCACGGCTTACTTTTTAACGGTTAATTTTTTTGCGTCAACATAAGCCCACCGGAGCGTTATTGGTAAAGTACCAATAAAACCGATAAAAACCCAATGTAAAAACGCCGTAATGAATTTGCATCATTAATGTTATCGTCTCATTCCGGCTCGCAATAAAGCCAAACTGCTTTTTTAATTCAAACAAGTGTTTAACTTAACATGAAAATATTCCGCGTCAAGTGGACCATGAGTAATTTCGGGGAAACGAAAGACGGATTTTCAAGTGTGGACAGTATAACATAAACGGTTAATTCAAAACTATGCGGTGCATATCTTTTGTTTCCGAAACGCCTCGGCAAGGGAACGTGGAACCGTTGCTTCGGCTTCGATAACATGGGCACGATTTTCCGCTACTTTGGCTTTCATCTCCTGCTCTTGCGCCAACGCCTGAGCACGGCGTTCTTCGGCTTTGGCACGGGCAACCCGTGTATCTGCTTCCGCCTGATCCGCTTGAAGTCGCGCCCCAATATTTTGACCGACATCAATATCCGCAATATCAATCGATACAATCCGAAATGCCGTTTGTGAATCCAATCCTCTTGCAATAACCGCTTTTGAAATACTGTCCGGATTTTCCATCACTTCAAAATGCGTGTCGGCAGAACCAATCGCCGTGATAATTCCTTCACCAACACGCGCAATAATTGTTTCTTCGGTTGCACCGCCAATGAGTTGTTCAAGATTGGTTCGCACCGTCACCTGAGCACGAACACAAAGTTCAACTCCATTTTTAGCAATCGCACTCAAGGTAGAACGATCCGATTTCCGTACGTCAGGGCAAACAATCACTTTCGGATTCACACTAGTCCGAACAGCATCCAAAACGTCACGCCCCGCAAGATCAATCGCCGCCGCCTGATCAAAATTAAGATCAAGCGACGCACGATGTGCCGCAATCAACGCCCGAATAACATTGGGAACATTGCCGCCGGCAAGATAATGCGCAACAAGACGACGGGTGGTAATTCCCATCGGTCCCGAAATCGGTAAACCGGATTGCTTCGCCATAATCTTCGCCTGAACAATAACCCGCGAACGAATCTTCATCAGACTCATACTGATCAAACTCGCCATACTCACTTGCGCTCGCGACATAACCGCCTGAAACCAAAGCGAACCGTAAAAGAAAAACGCCAGTACCGTAAAAAAAATAAACAATCCGCCCACAATCATTGTTCCAAAAACAAGAACCTGTTGAAACGGCGGAAGTTGACCAA
>JAIRLW010000171.1 GCA_031259095.1 Planctomycetaceae bacterium
GATATTCAAATGATTCGCGATCTGGTTGCGGAATACATTGAAAAAATTCAACGGCTTAAAACGGAGGTTGCCCAAACGATTGTCGGTCAAGAAGCAATGATCAATGGTCTGCTTATCGGACTTTTAACTCATGGACATATTCTTCTTGAAGGAGTTCCGGGACTTGCCAAAACAACCGCCATTAAATCACTCGCCGAAGCAATCTCCACTAAGTTTCAACGAATCCAGTTTACCCCTGATCTGTTGCCGGCGGATCTGGTTGGAACAATGATTTATCTCCCAAGTGAAGGAACTTTCAAAACCCGAAAAGGTCCAATCTTTGCCAATTTCGTTCTTGCGGACGAAATTAATCGTGCGCCGTCGAAAGTTCAATCGGCGTTACTCGAAGCAATGCAGGAACGTCAGGTTACTATCGGTGAAGAAACTTATCCGTTAGCCGGACTTTTTCTTGTCATGGCAACTCAAAATCCCATCGAACAAGAAGGAACTTATCCGTTGCCAGAAGCTCAGGTTGACCGGTTTATGCTCAAATTAAAAGTGTCCTACCCGACACGCGATGATGAACGAAAAATCCTCGACCGCGCCCTCCTCAATGAACAACTCAAAAGTAATCCTGTTGTTGCCGCCGAAGACATTTTTAAAATGCAACGAATTACTGAAAGAATTTATATCGACGACAGTATTAAGGATTATATTCTTTCAATTATTCGGGCAACCCGATTTCCTGAAACGATGGGATTAAAATCGTTGGAACCAATGATTGAGTTTGGAGCGTCGCCGCGCGCAACGATTTTTCTAGGAAAAGGAGCCAAAGCCTCCGCTTTTCTTGCCGGTCGAGGTTATGTAACTCCGCAAGATGTTAAAGATATTGCGTTCAATGTGTTACGCCATCGCGTCATCCTGACTTATGAAGCGGAAGCAGAAGAAATGACCAGTGAAGATATTATTGCTAAAATTCTCGACACCGTACCGGTTCCTTAATTGTTCCGTAATTGTCTCCAGTTTATACTTCTTGCAGTCGCTTGATTGATGTTTATTGTGTAATGGTAGGCGATGTTTGCCGAAATTTTTTGATTAATCGCGTCGGCGTACTTGCCGACTTGACCCTGTGTGCGGACGGCAATTGGTGTTGCCTGCCGTTTTGCTACTGATTTTTTAAATTCAGTTTTTGTCCTCTATCTTTATTTTTACCATGAAAATCACGAATGTTCATGAAAAGATTTGAAACAGGAAACCTCTAAAAATTCGTTTTTTAACCGCTATGTTTTATGAAAAATCATTTGTCCCTAATGTCCCTTTAGTCCCTAACGTTCCTCAATAATTAATAATCTCCTCTTGGTTTTTAGCAAATGATATTTTTAGAGTTCCCCTTTGGAACAATTGTTTTCGTGAAAATTCGTGTACTTTGTAGTTCAAATTCGTTATTGGAAATTCTTAATTGTTTCATATTTTTAGAGAAATAATCAGAAAACTTTTACCCAGTTTGACAATTATTTGTGAACATTAGAAAAATTTCTCAAAGATTTCTCTTGACGTGCTATTTTTCCGTACTATAATTAGAAATTAGTTCAATTGCGAATACGTCATTTTTGCTTGACCTATTGACCTCGTTTAATTGGTCATGCTAAAATAATGAATTTTATTACTGTAAGTTTTTGTAATATCTCAGTGGACTACTTTATTTTTTAACGATTCCGTTGTTTTTCCTATATTCGGTGTGTTTTGCGATATTCAGCGTATTTTGTGTTTAAATTTAACACAGAATACACAAAAGGACGCAGAAAATGGGGAACGTTGATGCAGTTACAAAGATTCCGCTGAATAATTACAAGTTTTGTAATATCTCAGTGAAATATTTTTAACCCGTATGAATATTGGACAAACAACCTCATTTTAAACCTAATTTTTCTTACAAAACAACCTCAGTAGCAACTTATTTTTTCCTTTTAACTCTATTTTGTGAGCATTCGTGATTGGAAGGAATTATGAAAATTTCCGTCCCGTTAGGGACGGCATATTGGTAGAAAAACTCTTCCGCTATTCCGTTGCGAATTTACCATGTTGTTACGAATCCGAGTTGACCGGTGTGGGCGGTGGAGCGTTCACCGAGGTCGAGGTCATAATCGGCGAAGAGTTTTGTACGTTTATTGTTTGAGGTATAAATATCGGTTCCGACACCGATACTGAGTCTGTTCCGTCCGAGGTTCACACCGGTCAGGTTTTGGCTTTGATTTGGTGTAGCGAGGTAAGAGGTTTTGACCGAGCCGTACAAATCACCGCCGACCTGAATACCGTATTGCAAACGTGTACGGAAATTCAGGAGGTCTGTCGGTTGAAATTGCGAGTTCAGACCGATTCGTAACACCGTTTGATCGATTGTACTTTTGGCAATAACCTGATTGGTATCGTTTGTGGTAAAACCGTCTGACCATGCTTTTTGGAAGTCAAGCGCGAAGAGCGGAATGAGTTGCAAATTATTTTTCCAGAGTACCGACCGGAACAACTCAATACTTGCATACATTGCGTCGCCGCTATAAGAGTTACGATTTGAGTTATGGCGGTATTGATAATCTTGGGCGCCGTAGGCGATGGAGGTATTGAGGAAGGTATTGTAACCGAATTGCAGACGGGAATAGGCGCCGAAGGTGATATCGTCGGCTTCGATGCGTCCGATGCTGTTTGAGACGCGGGGGTTGCTGTAACCGAAAAAGAAGCCGCCGCGGACTGCCTGATCCAACCGCGACTCAATACCCGTCAGCAACCCGCCGCGTGTACTTTTGTAACTGCCGGCAAAAGCGTCATGGGACACGTTTTCACTGCGGTAAAATCCTTCGAACCAAAGTTCATAACTCAAACCTGTTCCGCATTGACCGAGATAACTGTTACTGTAAAGATCGCCGGCGCCGTGAAGCCGGTTAAAAATTTTCACGTAAGGCTGCCAGAGGCTTAATTGTAAGGCGTCGGCGGCTAATTCGGGACCCAGTTGATCGAACAGGATTTGAGCGAATGTTTCCGTATCGCCGGAGTTGAGTTGGTACAATTGCTGTAACAAACTGCTGTTCGCGTAATTTTGTACATCAATCAGACGCCCGATTCGTACAAGATTACCGGACAATTCGAGCGCTGATTCGGCGAAAGTACCGACGCCGGTTGCGTTATAATTGATATGAAGTTGATTATCATTGACAACAGTTGCTCCGGTGGACGAGAGTAATTTGTCTGTTGTAACAAAA
>JAIRLW010000187.1 GCA_031259095.1 Planctomycetaceae bacterium
CTCTAATAATTATTTTCTGCAAAAAATTGTATCAATTGTATCAAAACGAAACAAGATCGCAAAAATAGTTAATAATTAATAGTGCCGCAAGCGGATTTTTTACCAAAACGGTTTTAATTCGCTTGCGGCACTATTAACTATTAACTATTAACTATTTTTCCCATTAGTCCCTATTGTCCCTAATGTCCTTATAAAAAGGGACGTTAGGGACTAATGGGACAAATGATTTTTCATAAAACGTTGTGATTTTTAGAAACGCCCAAATGATTCTTCTGTGATTCAAAATGAATAATGAGAAGTTCCTTTAATTTTATTTTGTTCGGATATTTGGCAGGAACCACGTAATCATTCCCAGCAACGGCATGAACGAGCAAAGATCATAGACTAATTCGATTCCTCCGTGATCGGCAAGACCGCCCAGAAAAGCAGAAGCAATTCCGCCAACTCCAAAGGAAAAACCAAAAAATAAACCGGCAATCGTTCCAACTCTGCCCGGAACTAATTCTTGAGCGTAAATCAAAATCGCCGGAAATGACGACGCCATTACTGCTCCAATAATCACTGTTAATACGCACGTTCCCCAAAGTGAATTGACGTATGGCAATAATAAAGTGAACGGAGCCGCTCCAAGAATGGAAACCCAAATCACATATTTTCGTCCGATTTTATCGCCGATAGGACCGCCGACAATCGTACCGGCGGCAACCGCAAAAAGGAAAATAAATAAGTAAATCTGAGAATATTGTACCGAAACATCGAATTTTTCAATCAGATAAAACGTATAAAAATTCGTCAGACTAACCGTGTAAACGTTTTTCGAAAAAACAAGCAGTAATAATATTGAAACTGAAACAATGACGTTGTATGTTGACAACGGTAAATGGGCGGTATTTGATTTTTTCTGTTCTTTTTTTTCCGGCAGTTTAATTTGTTCCAATTTTTTCGCATACCAATGTCCGATGGGAATCATGAAGAGAATGGAACAAAAAACGACAATTCCAAACCAGATAATATTTTTTTGACCGTAAGGCGCAATGAGAATCGCGGCAAGAAGGGGACCTAGTGATGAACCGGCATTGCCGCCGACCTGAAACAGTGATTGAGCCAACCCAAACCGTCCGCCCGATGCAATGTACGCAATGCGTGACGATTCAGGATGAAAAACTGCCGAACCCAATCCGATAAGCGCAACAGAAACAAGGATCAACGGAAAATTCCACGCCTGTGAAAGCAAAAGAATTCCGGCTAATGTCGAGGTCATTCCAATCGGTAATGAATACGGTTGCGGATGTTTATCGGTGTACCAACCAACAACCGGCTGAAAAATCGACGACGCAAACTGAAATGTTGTCGCAATCAGTCCGATCTGGGTAAACGACAGCAAAAGCGAATCTTTCAGTAACGGATAACTCGCCGCAATCAGCGATTGAAACGTATCATTGAAAAGATGGGAAATACACAACGCCCAAAGAACAAGATAAGTTGTTCCTTGATTATCGGATCGAATTTGATCCTCATCCTTGATAGTTGGATTCATCGATGACTATTTCCCGATTTATTTTTTTAACCTTTGAGTGTTCCCTTAGGTGGAATTTCACCATCAACTCTTGAAGTTGACTGGTTCGACTACTCATTTGGTTGGAGGTTTCGGCGGTTTCTTCGGCGTTGGCGGAATTTTGTTGGGTCACCGTTTCGATTTGTTGTAATCCTTGCGAAACCTGAGAAACAGCGGTCGCCTGTTCCTGATTGGCGGTTGCAATTTTTTCCGTTAAACCGGCAACTTGGGACGCTTGATCAACAATGGATACCAGCGTTTCGGCAGTTTGTGAGACAATATCGGCTCCGGCTTGAATTTGCCGGTTATTACTGGTAATCATTTGAGTCGTTTCTGCTGCCGCTTTCGCGCTTCGGGTTGCCAGATTACGAACCTCTTCCGCAACCACCGCAAACCCTTTACCGTGAACACCCGCCCGCGCCGCTTCCACCGCAGCATTCAACGCCAACAAATTGGTCTGAAACGAAATGTCGTCAATCACTTTCACCACACGTTGCACCTCTGTCGCATTGGTCGTAATCTGCTGCATGGACGTAATCATTTTCTGCATCATTTTTTGTCCGTCCGCCGCCGCAACATTGGTATTACGGGCAAGTTGATTGGCGGCGTCGGTGTTTTCGGCATTTTTCTTGGTTTGCGAACCAATTTCATTGATTGAAACAGCAATCTTTTCAATACTTTCCGCCGCTTCCGTCGCTCCTTGTGAAAGATGATCGCTTGCCGACGCCAATTGAGTTGTTTTTTGGGCAACTTCCATCACCACCGATTCCACTTCCCAAAGTATCTCATTAACCTGATCAAGCATCTGTCCAAGATGAATATTCATCATATCACGGTCACTCCGTTGCGAAACCGTAATCTCCCAGTTTCCCTCCGCGAGACTTTGAGCCAAACGTTCCACATCGCGGAATTGCTCCGTCAGATGCGTAAACGAGTTGGCAAGATGTCCGATTTCATCTTTTCGCTGCTTGAATCGCTCCTGAACATTGATAGTCAAATCGCCCGTTTCCGCAATCTCCGTCATTGAATGGACAACATTGCGGATTCCCGGCGTGATATTATGGGCAATACCCCAAGCAATCAGAAACGCAATAAATAAGGTTACCAAACTAAACGAAAAAACCATTATCTTAGACCATTGGGCTTTATCATTCCCGATTGCTTTAGATTGTGTGTATATTTCTTCGATCATGGACATTAGTTCGCTTGTTTTTTGATCGAACACCACTTCCTTTTCTAATTTTTGAGTAACGAGTTGATTCTGCATGGTTGCGGTTTCCGCGATTGCCAACAAATCCGTTTTAATTTCGTCAGCCAGTTGACGGATTTGTTTAATTTGCGTATCGAGTTCTTCGTCGAAAGGAACGGAATTAAACGCTTCAATGGTTGTGTCGAACTTGCCGTAATTAGTCCACATTGTTGTGTGAGCGGCTTTACCGGCTTCTTCGCCAATCGCAAGTTGGTAAGCGTCATAAGCGATCTTGAATGCCGTCAACGCACCACGACAATCACGCGCCACTTTATTCTTCTTGAAATAAAGCAACGGAACATTGCCCTCAAACGACGACGCAAGAATCCGCTCTTTATAAGGAGTATCGACCACTTTCAGAATTTCACCGAGTATCATTCCGGTTTTCAAATATTTTTCTTGAAACGCTTTATTCTTTCCGTCGTGTACTTTTTGCAAGTCGGCGTATTGACGGTCAATATTGTGAAAATCGTTAACCACTGTGGTGGCGTCAACAATTTTCTCAAGCCATTGGCTGTGTATTTCGTTAGAGTAAAACGAATCATTTTCAATTTGTTTCGTGATGTTGTCCAGATATTGCAGAACGGTGTTAAGTTGTTTCTGGACTTCTTCAGATGCGCCGGAGTCGTGGGCGTAAACGTGGAGTACAGATGCGGTCATTGCCCGAACTCCATTGATAATCGTTTGATTACCGTCATTGGAAATTTGCCCAAAAGTCTGAGTAATTTTCAGACCGTCGTTGACTTGAGTAACGCCAAGCCAACCAATACAGGCTATCCCAAAAATCATGACTATCAAAATTCCAAAACCAAGAAATAACTTCGCTCCAATTTTAATGTTGTTCAACATGGTGAATCAAAATCTCCTCATTGTTTATATTGGGTGTTTTTACTGAATTTTTCATTAGGTACAAAACGAATTGCCCCTAGAACTATCAACATGACATTTTTAATGCCCGTTGATTTTAACACGTTTCATAAAAAAATAAAGAACCATTTAGATAAAATATAAAAAATATTTGGGAACCTCTAAAAATTCGTTTTTAATCACAGAACAGAATTGTCCCAATTTGTCCCTAAAATTGGTACTAAAGGATATTAGGGACTTTAGGGACAAATCGGGACAAGAAAGCAAGTCAGTATCCTCTCTATTCTCTATATTTATGGACGCAACACACCTTGCTATGTGAACGTTTTTAGGTTATCTTTGGTGTTTCGCGGGTTGCTTCGCAACCGATTGAGAAAAAAGTAATTAACAAAAGGGAACTTCTAAAAACTCGTTTTTTGATCGACAAATTCGACTTCAATTGATTTCAGTCAAACACAACTACTCGAAAAATTTACAAGCGGACATTTACAGCCCCTAAGAATCGTTGTCGGTCTTGTATTGGTCTGCGCCAACGGTTATATTTATTTCCATTGAAAACCATTTTGTGAATGTTTATTCAGTCAATTAACAAAAAAATTAGGAGAAAAAAATGATTCTAAGAATTATATTTGTCTTGACGTCTTTTCTGATGTTTTCAGGAGTAACCCTTTTTGCTCAGGAAACGAGTATAAAATCTGCACAACGGCAAGATTTGTATCCCGCCGCTTCCAATCTTTTTGGCGGAGCAATGGGGATTGAACGTGTTGCACATACGGCGTCTCCAGTTGATGCGCATCACCCGATTTACAGATCGGAAATTAAAACTTCCGCCGAACAACCAATCTGGTT
>JAIRLW010000274.1 GCA_031259095.1 Planctomycetaceae bacterium
CCGGTTCGTTAAACTCTATCAATTGTCCGGTACGCCGCAAATCATCAATACAAGATTTAAGTGTGCGATAACCCATGAAAAAAAAAAAATTATCGGCTGTTTCGGAATTTGGGACAATTATCGTTATGTAACAAAAACAGGCGGTGTAACTGTCTAATTTAATTAACTCTGATTTTTAACTACGAAATACACGAAGGAACACGAAAATGATGTTTCTATTTTTTATTTTTTATTTTCTATTTTTTAAAACCTTTCGTGAATATTCGTGTTTTTCGCGGTGAAAATAAAAATAATTTAAAAACAATTTGCGAAAGTCTGCGTAATCTGCGGATTTCTCTCGCGGTATGCTCGAAGGTTAAGAAAATAGACAATGACGCAGGCGATCTTTCAGAAAAAAAAATCGCCTACTTTGGTTACTTCGCAATGAGGTAAAGAAACAAAACGGTTACGGTTAAATTAGTGAAATTCCGTAATGGTTTTTTATTTCTCAAAATCCTTCGGTAAATTCGGAGTCCAGTACCATATCGACATTGCCTTCAAAATGTCCGTGTTTTTTCTCCACCATGTCAAGATAAATTTTATCTTGCAGGATTTCACGAATGACAATGTTCAATTTGTCTTTGGTGGAGGAACCGTTCCGAATTGAAGACCTGTCCATATCCACCGGAGATCGGGAACCTTTATTTAAAGTAACAAGACGTTTCTGGATTAATGCGGAAAGTTTAAATCGACCGCCCACTTTGGCAATCAATTGTTCATCTTTGAGTTCTTCAATCATTTTTAGTAAACAAATAAAAAAAGGGTGAAACAAATAAACAAAATAAGAAAAACAAAAATTATTCGTCCTTCTCATGTTTTCGATTTAATAATATCAATAAACTGTTTTACGGCAACCTCCAAATCATCATTGATAATTCGGTGTTCAAATTCATGAGCGTGTTGGAGTTCTTCTAACGCGGTCGCCAAACGCCGCCGCATCGCGTCTTCGGTCTCCGTACCACGACCAAGTAAACGTTCCTTTAAAACATCAATGTTTTTCGGTTCAATAAATAATAAAACAGCATCAGGGGCCTGTTTTTTAACCGCACAGGCGCCTTTAACATCAATCTCCAAAACAACCCAATTACCGGCAGCAAGCCCTTGTTCAACAGTACAACGAAGTGTTCCATACCATGTCCCTTGTCCAAAAACTTCAAAACATTCAAGAAATTCACCGGCGTTACGTTTTGTTTCAAATTCTTTTTCGCTCAGAAATTGATAATGGACGCCGTTAATTTCACCGGGCCGCGGTTTACGGGTTGTTGCCGACACGCTCATCATCAACGGAAACCCGCTTTCCGCAAAGACACGCTTCAAAAGCGTCCCCTTGCCAACTCCCGACGGACCTGAAACAACTAATAATTTCGGCTTCATCTTTGATTCAATTTCCGTTCACACAAATATAGTTAACAATTATTCGATATTCTGTACCATTTCCCGAATGCGTTCGATAGTCGTTTTCATTTCAACAACATTTTTTGTAATATCGGCGTCGTTGGCTTTGGAACCCATTGTATTTGTTTCGCGCAACAATTCCTGTGTCAAAAAATCGAGTTTCCGTCCGCAACTTTCGTTATTAACTGAAGCCATTGCGTCCGTGAATTGTAACAGGTGAGAACGGAATCGAACGGTTTCTTCGGAAATATCGCAACGATCCGCATACACGGCAATTTCACGGAGTAAGTCGTTCTTGTTCAATGTTGTTCCTTGTTCCGACATGACCTTGCCGATACGTTCCGACAATTTTTGTTGATACAACGGAACAACACGAGGCGCCAATTGTTCAACATTCCGAACCAATCGGTAAAGTGTTTCAATATTAGCGTTCAAATCTCGGAACATTGAAGAACCTTCAGCGCGTCGCATGGTTTGGAGAGCGTCCAATGCTTCATGAAGAGTTTTTTCGATAATATTCCAGATTTTTTCATTCTCTTCACCATGACGGTTTGCGTTTATTTCTACAACACCCGGCAAAAAAACCAGACGATCCAAAGACGGCAACGGAAATTCACCGAGATGTCCTAGTTGAGAACCGAGTTCAACTAATTGTTCAAAATAGGACTGCAAAACGGGAGTCGAAATTTTATAGTCGGAAACTTTTTTTTCCTGCTGAATACGGATAGAAGCATTGACGGCGCCGCGCTCGATGGAACTCCGAATCAGCGGTTCGATTCTTGTTTCCAAAGAACCGTAACCATCCGACATTCGGAGTGATAATTTGAAATAACGGTTATTAACCGCTTTTAATTCTACGGAGACGGCGATCTCTTCCGCTTGGCAAACGGCAACACCGTAACCTGTCATACTGAAAAGCATAAACGGTTTTTCTTTAATTTTTGAACGGTTGCGGCTTTAAGTTAGTTTATTAATTTATTAAATAATCAATTTATAATTTATTAATTAATTAATTAATAAAATTATTCCGGTGTTTTTTCCGGTACGGACTCAGCCGCGCTCGCTGGTGTTGGAGTTGAGACCGGAGTGTCGGTAACGGGAGTTGTGGTTGGTGTTGAGGTTGGAGAATTGGACGTTGTGGAATTGGCGGTAGGCAAACTGTCGCCAATTCCTTTGTGTCCGCTATGATATTTCAAACGAAAGTCGATCACGGTACAAAGAACGAACCATATAATCGCTGTAACAACCGTAATTTTTGTGAACATATCGCCTGCTTTGGTTCCAAACGCACTTTGTCCTCCCATACCGCCGAACGCACCGGCTAAACCTCCTCCTTTTCCTCGCTGAATCAGGATCAGGAAGATCATAAAAACGGAAAGCAGTGTGAGAACCAGACCGTAAAGAGTGTACCACATAATAGATCAATAAGTAGTTAAACGGATTTGACAATGCCCAAAAACGGATCAACTTTCAAAGAGGCTCCGCCGACTAAAGCGCCATCCACATTAGGTTTGGCGAGGATTTCCTTTGCGTTTTTATCGTTAACGCTGCCGCCGTATTGAATTCGAACAGTTTCGGCGACTTCTTTGTTGTAATTTTTTTCGATCATTTTTCGGATAGCGGCATGAACCTCTTCGGCTTGTTCCGGAGTGGCGACTTTACCGGTTCCGATTGCCCAAACCGGTTCATAAGCGATCACGCATTTCCGAAGGTTATCCGCAGTAAGACCGGAAAATGAACCGTCAAATTGACGTTGAATAACTTGTTCTGTTGCTCCGGCTTCACGCTCTTTGAGCAGTTCACCGACGCAGACGATAGGAGTCAAACCTGCCGCGAGAACGGCGTGAGTTTTAAGATTAACAAGTTCGCTCGACTCACCGAGAATATGCCGACGTTCGCTGTGCCCTAAAATAACGTATTGACAGCCGACATCTTTGAGCATTCCGATGCTGATTTCACCGGTGAAGGCGCCTTCTTTTTCAAAATAAACATTTTGAGCGCCGACGCCGATATTGGAATTTTTTAGTGCGGCTGCAACAGGTTGAACATAAATACTGGGCGGACAAACCGCAATATCGAGATTATTTATTCCGGCAACCGCCTTTTTTAGTCCCTCTACCAATTCCAAAGAAGCGGCGAGCGAGAGATTCATTTTCCAGTTTCCAGCAATCAGAAATCGTCTTGTCATCGAAGGTTACGGCTAAATTAGCGCATGAAATCGAGGATTATTTAATATCGGCAACTCTCACAACGAGAGCAGTTAAAGTCAAAATTATACCGGAAGTCTTTTTGAATTAAAGGGGGGAGGAAAAAAATAATCAAAAAATTTCCTAGGGTGTGTTGACTCTTACAATATAGTGAAAATAGGTGTTAAATTGGGTTGATTAGCAAGGATTTCGAAAAACATTTTTTATTTAAAAGATTTCAAATATAGCCATTTTCACCTAAAATCCACAATTTTGCGAATAGTGTCAATACGCTCTAGAATATATTTTTCTGTAATATATCAGTGGAATTTTTCAAAACGTCTTTTAACAGTTTTCGCAAACCTTATTTTCAACCTAATTTTTTCCTAACAAAACGATTTACCAAAAAACCTCAGTAGCAATGAATCCACAAAAAATCGACCTCATTACCTTATTACCTCATTATTTGTTTACGTTTTTAATAAGGTAATAAGGTTGGATCATGTTGTATCTTTGGCTACTGAGGT
>JAIRLW010000276.1 GCA_031259095.1 Planctomycetaceae bacterium
GACTTTTGTGAAAAATCGTCCCTATTCAGCCGCCGTTTAATAGTTAATAATTGTATCTCTATTCAGTAGCGATTTTATCTTTTCCTCTTAACCCCGCTAGGGGTGTGAAGTGCATAACCCGGCGGTGAAGCGAAGCGCAACCGCCAGTTATTCATGATGTCGTCCCTGCGGGACTGGAAATGGAATATTGACTTAATCATTGGGTTGATCGCAAAAAAACAAAAATTCCGCTGATAGATTACTTTGTCCTTAAAATTTTCCGTGTAGGGACAAAAGGGACAAAAGAGACAAGTGAGACAAATTAAAGCGAATAATCCAATTCAAAACTAAGCCGTGAATAACATTACGATTGTTACATCGAATCATCGGGAGCGTTCCGGCAGATGCGGAAACCGATAACGCCGGACGAAGTATCCGGACTGCTGCTATTTCTGTACGCACAGCGTGTTGCTTCGGCGCCGAATTGCCACGCACCGCCGCGTAACACTTTCGCCATCCCTTCTTGCGGTCCGGTCGGATTTTCTTCGTCTTCAGAACATTGCTGGTAATAAAATTCGCCATACCAATCATGACACCATTCCATCACATTACCGTGCATATCGAACAATCCCCACGAATTGGGTTTCTTTTCGCCGACCGGATGTGTTTCCATTGACGAGTTGTCGTAATGCCACGCGTAATCGCCAACCTCCATCACCTGATCGCCATAACACCACGGCGTTATACTTCCCGCCCGACACGTATATTCCCACTCCGCCTCGGTCAAAAGACGATAACCGGTACCGCCAAGCACTACAATCTCCGCTTTTTCAATGGTTCCGGTGGTACGCCGTTTGACCGCTTTGAGTTCGTAAAAAGGAGATAACTCTTCCAACTCGCTCATCTTGTTGCAATATTCCACCGCAGAATACCACGTTACACTGTCAACCGGACAGCCTTCTTTATCCGCCGTAATACTAGGATTGAATCCCATAAGTTGCGAAAATTCGCCTTGCGTAACAGGATAAACTCCGACAAAAAGATTGCGGGTAATCTGAACGCGGTGTTGCGGATGTTCATTGTTACGCAAATATTCGTCGGAATCGTGCGAACCCATGTAAAAACGTCCATTCGGAATCCGGCGTAATTTCATCCCTTTCGGCGTTGTAATTGTTGTGAGTTTTTCGATCTTCTGCTGGAGATTTTTGGCTTCAGGATCATTCGCCTTCAACTCCAAATAACGTTGGACGCAAGATAATAACTGACTATAACGCTTGGTCGAAATGGCGTTTCGGATTTCACGGATTAACGAATCAACTTCCGTTAAAATTTCACCCGCTTCCGCATATTGTTTACGTAACGGTTCGTCTAAAAGCGGACGCGGAACCTGTTCGAGGATTTGTTGGACTTTATCATATTTTTGTTCCATCATCGCGGCGTGCGTCTGCATTCTGATATTGTCCACATACGCTTTGATATCACGGCGTTCCTTCTGAATCAACGCCGTCATACTTTTCGCCCACTCTTTGAATGCATTAAAGTCGGGATGATTCACCGTTGACATGTATTTCAGCAACGGCAACGTCCGGTCATGACCATAAGTTTCACGGAATTTCAGAATCTGCTGTTTTTGCGAATTGAGCGTCGCCAGCATTTTCTGTTTCAGAGCAACTAAATCCGAACCGCAACCGCGACAGGTGCGAATCCAAAACGGATTGGTTGATTGGCAATTCAGGCATGGTTCCTGATAAGGACGACCGCATTGCGGACAATGCCGGTCTGCCGCTGAATGAACCGGCGTATGGCATTGCGGACAATCCGTATCCGGCGGCAACACCCCAGACAACGATCCCGTCAGGGAACAAGACAAAATCGGTTCGCCGGTTTTCGCCGATGTTTCGGGATTTCGAATCGCCGACGAATCGGCTGGAGATGATGATGTTTGTGAAGATGTTGGAGATTTTTGCGCCGAAGACGAAGAAACCGGTTGTTGTTCGGCGCCGGAACTGAAACTCGAACTAAAATTGCTGGGACGTGTTAAATTGACAATTCGTTCCAATTCCGCAAGAAATCCCGAAAGCGTCATACTGCGTTCAGCCGGATTCTCTTTCAAAACGGATGAAATCAGATTTCGGAAAGGGGCTGGAATTTGATTGAGTTGAAGTTCCGACGGGTTCTTGCCGGTCAATGAAAACCCTAGTAATGCTGCAAGACTCCATAAATCTGTTTTGGCGTCGAGAGGTTTTAAATTTTCCATTTCTATTTTCCGACGTTGTTCCGGCGCGAGAAATTCGGAGGAGCCGAACATTGAAGGATCGTAAGAATTGGGAGCAAACGCAGGGTCAAGAAAATATCCTGCGTCCGGATCGACCACAACAACATCGTCCATTCCTGACAAGAAAATATTGGTCGGTTTAAGACAACGATGAAACCGACCGCTTTGATGTAATTGATTGATTTGTCCGGTTAAAGCGGCAAAACGCCGTGCGGCGTCGTGATCGCGCATTGATTTTCCAGCGACCACCAATTCGGCAAGACTTTTTTCGTTGACGGATTCCCGAACATACCAGATTCCTTCGGCATTTTGTCCGATTAGTACAAGCGAAGGTAACGCGATTCCGTTTAGGCGGGATTGTTCGTAAGCCGCTAAATCATTTCTGAACCGTTCAAAAACTGTTTGGTCGCCGCAAAACGGTGATTTGATTCGTTTGAACACAAACTTTTTCTTTTTTGTTCGGTCGAAAACCGTCCATGTTTCGCAAGCGGTTGTTTCGCCGAGTTGTTGTTTCATTACAAGATCGGACGGAAGTTCAGTATAAGTCGTATTAAACAGAGTTTCCTGAACAGATTTGTCTTGAGGCGTCATGATATTAACTAAATAATAATAAGAGTGATTTTTTACATTCTTTTATTATACACTCCCAAAGGCAATGCCGTTAAGTCCCCTGACCAAAGAATTTTGTTTGAATGATGATCGGGAATCTCTAAAAAGTATCTCGTCTGTTTTTTGGTTTATCAATAATTTTTCAAGATTTTTTTGTCTTGCCGGAAATAACTAAGGAGAACTTCTAAAAACTTATTTTGTTAGGAACGCGGGCGTTTCGTCCGCATCGGTTTAGGGCAAAAATGCGGGCGGGACGTCCGCGTTCCTTTCTATACATCATTTATACATCATTTATACATCATTGGTAGGAGGTTTTTAGAAGTTCCCCTCTTCTAACGTAGAATTAACTAATTCTAA
>JAIRLW010000029.1 GCA_031259095.1 Planctomycetaceae bacterium
GTCTAACCTTCACAGGCAGGTTGTTAAGAAAATTCCGAAAAATCAAGATAATACAAGAAAAAAATTGTCCACTATAGATTTTGTTCCCTTTTTGAATAAAATAAGGGATTAGTCGTTGCCTTTTGAAATGAGGGGCAAGAGAAACCTCTGTATGTGTAATATATCAGTGGGGAACCTCTAAAAATTCGTTTTTTAACCGCAACGTTTTATGAAAAATCATTTGTCCCCATTGTTCCTTATGTCCCTATCGTCATGTCCCTATCGTCCCTTAACCCCAATTTTAGAGACAAATTTTGGGACAAATAATTCCGTGATTAAAAACGAATTTTTTAGAGATTCCCATTTTTAATTTAATTTTCAACTTTTAACTTTTTTTAACTTTCAAAATTTATTACGATTATGAACAAATCATGTGTGTTAGCGTATTCGGGAGGTCTTGACACTTCTGTAATTTTGGGTTGGCTTATGGATCAGGGTTACGCAGTTCACGCGGTTTACGTTGATCTTGGACAACCGTGTGAGGATCGTCAGGCGATTCTTGATAAAGCCGAAAAAATTGGAGCGGCGTCGGCACGGATTATTGATGTACAAAATGAATTGTGCCGCGATTTTGCGTTTCCAATATTGCAATTTCAGGCGAAATATGAAGGCGTTTATTTGTTGGGAACATCTATTGCTCGTCCGATTATTTCAAAGGTTTGTCTTCAGGTTGCTCAGGAAACGGGCGCAACGGCTTATGCTCACGGCGCAACAGGAAAAGGCAACGATCAATGTCGTTTTCAACTTGCTGCTGAAGCGTTGAATCCTGACGTCGAAATTATCGCTCCGTGGCGCAACGAAAAATTTCGGCGCGCTTTTCCCGGACGGACGCAATTGATTGAATATTGTAACGAGAAAAAAATTCCGGTGAAGGCGACCTTGCAGAAGCCGTATAGCAGTGACGAAAATTGTCTTCATATTAGTTATGAGGCTGGGATACTTGAAAAACTTGATGTATGCGGTATTGACGCGGTTGAATTTGGAATGTGTGTAACGCCGCAGCGTGCGCCGGATCGGGTTGAAAAAGTTTCGATAAAATTTAAAAACGGTATTCCTGTTGCGGTTAACGGCAAGAAAAAGAATGCGATTGGTATTGTGAAGGAGTTGAATCGAATTGGCGGCCGCAACGGAGTGGGATTGATCGACATGGTGGAAAATCGGTTTGTTGGTATGAAAAGCCGCGGAGTGTACGAGGCGCCGGGCATGACTATTTTGTATCACGCTCACCGATTTATTGAACAATTAACGCTTGATCGTGATTTAATGCATTTGCGTGATCGTCTTTCTCCAGAAGTTGCGGAGATGGTTTATTATGGTTTTTGGTATCACGCGAAGATAGACGCGTTGCTTGCTTTCATTAAAGAGGCGCAACAACCTGTTACGGGCGAAGTTGTTTTGAATCTTTACAAAGGAAATATTGTAATTCAAAGTCGGAGTAGTACGAACAGTTTGTATGACGAGGGCATTGCCACGATGGAAGGCGGCGGGGCTTATAATCAGGATGATGCGGGCGGTTTCCTAAGAATACAAGGGTTGCCCGGACGTGTGCAGGGAAAAGTGCGACCGCGAAAATTTTAAGATAAGGCAGTGCGCGATAGGGTTAAAAAAACTAGACAATTACATTATTGATTTTGTCACAGAGGATTTTCGTAAAAAAATTCTTGCCAATCGTGCTTCGTCATAATCGAGTTTTCCTTCTGATATTTCTACAGCCGGTTTAAGTTTAAGGAAAAAAGTCTCTCCGCTTTTCAGAAACCATTCTTTGATTTGCGTCAAACGTTCCGGTACGAAAAACAAATCAACCGAAAGTTCCAAACCGGATTCACTCAATTTTTCTAAATGAGTAATAATTGTTCCATGCGTCAGTTGACGTTCCGTTGCAATTTCGTCAATCGTTTTACCTTGTTGAAACAAACGGTAAGTTTCAATATATGAGGATGATTGATAAGATGGAGTCGATGGAGTTAATTGAGTTGCTGGAATTACTGGAGTTGAAATGTTCCGATTCATTTCAAGCGGTTGATGATCTTGCCAGCGTTTCACTTCATCAGGATATTGTGCGCAAAATTCATTGATGACTTCAAGAAATCGTTGACCATAAGCCGTGTATTTGTGTTGACCAACACCGTGAATCTGCTGAAATTCTTCGGCGTTACGCGGAAAATATCGTGCGATTTCATGGAGTGTCCGATCCGAAAACACAATATAAGGCGAAATATTTGCCGCTCGCGCAAGTTCTGTGCGAATTTCCCGGAGTTTCGCAAAAAGCAGTTCAGAAAATGGTTGTTCCTCATGAATCGGAATTTTCGTAATCGGAATCTGACTGATTTTGTCTTTCTCCGAATAATATTCCGGTAACTTTTTCATCTGGAATTTTTTCTGACTGCGCAAAATAAACCATGCTTCATCGGTTAATCGCGGAACCGGACGCAACAGGTCGTTCACAATAATAATTTTTTGCACAATTAACGCTTCAATAACCGCCCGCCAATAATGTTTCGGTTTATCTTTTCCGGCTCCGTAAGTCGGCAACTGATCATGTCGGAATTGCCGGATTTTTTCGGTGTTGGCTCCGACAAGAATGTCGGTAAGATGAATCGCTCCGAATGATTCTTTCGTCCGGTAAATCGCCGAAAGGACTTTTTGTGCAGGAATTGTCGCGTCTTCCTGTTTCTGCGTATCCGCGCAAACATCACAGCCGTTACAGTTTTTTTCTGGAAATGTTTCGCCGAAATATTTCAACAGCGCGGCACGACGGCAATGATTTTGTTCCGCTAAACGAATCATCTGGCGGAGTTGTTCTTTGGCAATGTTACGAGCGGCTTCCTCTTCAATTTCGTTCACAAATCGTAATTGTTGCGCAATATCCTGTCGCCCGAAAAACAGAAGACACTCCGCCGGTTCGCCGTCACGTCCGGCTCGTCCGGTTTCCTGATAATATCCTTCAATATTTTTCGGCAAGTCCGCATGTATCACAAAACGGACATTCGATTTATCAATACCCATTCCAAACGCAATTGTTGCAACAATGATCAGGCATTCGTCGCGGCTGAACGCTTCCTGCGCGGCGTGACGGTCAATGTCGGACATTCCGGCGTGATAGGCTCTTGCCGAAATTCCGTACGCCTGAAGGATTTCGGTTGCCGCTTCCACTTTCTTACGGCTATTACGGTAAATAATACCGGACTCTCCGCGATGACCGGCTAAGAACGACCGAAGTTGTTCATCGATATTTTGTTTCATCATCACACGATAAAATAAATTCGGACGATTAAACGACGCACGAATTAAATACGGATTCCGTAAACATAATCGTGCAGCAATATCGCCCGCAACGCGAGAAGTTGCCGTTGCCGTAAACGCCGTAACAGGAACTCCCGGAAATTCATGAACAATTTTCGATAACGCTAAATAATCGGGACGAAAATCATGTCCCCATTCCGAAATACAATGCGCTTCATCAATCGCAAAAAACGCAATCTTCAACGTTTTTAACCGTTCAAGAAAATGTTCCGAGTTAAAACGTTCAGGCGAAATGTAAAGCAAATCCAACCGGTTTTCACGAAGCGCAACGCCGACCGTGTTTCGTTCTTCAGCAGAAATAGTACTGTTCAGTGTTCCGGCAGACAATCCATTGATTCGCGCCGCGTCCACTTGATCCTTCATCAAAGAAATCAATGGCGAAACAACAATACAAACGCCGTCCATTAATCGTGCAGGAAGTTGGTAACAAAGCGACTTCCCGCCGCCGGTCGGCATCACCGCAAAAACATCACGCCCATTCAAAATCGCCTGAACAATCTCTTCCTGATGCGGTCGGAAAGAATGGAAACCGAATATCGATGAAAGCGTAGAATAAATCTGTTCGGAATAATAATGTTGCACGGAAAAAATTTTTTTAGGGACTTTAGAAACGATAAGGATTAAAGGAACAAGAATGATCATGAAACAAAATTTCTTTGATATTTTGTTGTTTCATCATTTTTCCATATCACGTCTGGATTTCAAATAATCACGGCAACGGCTCAAAAATGCTTGATAACTTTCACTTTGATAATCGGGATAAGTCCAAGATAACGCTTTCCACTTTTTTTGTACAAATAATAAGGTCGTTTCAGCAAAAATTCCATCGGCAAGGTAAATCCGATGAGCATGATCTTTGGTTGACGCTAAAATCAATTTTCCCAAATCAAGATAACCCGGATCAAGATTCAAAGGTCGTTCAATGGTTTGATGTTTCAGAATCGTTTGAAATTCGGATTCCCAGTCGTTGGTCAGACGTTTAATTTTCGACAGTTCCGACGGATCAATCAAATTTTGAAACGCCCATAACCGTTTTGGTAATTTTTGACCCATTGTCGGAGCATAGTAATCGGTAAATGTTTCAAAAGGAAACGTTTCGCTTTCCAAAATAATCGTACCAAAATAATCTTCGGCACGCTGCCGCGCCCAAGTGAACGCCGAATCCAACGAACTGAATACCGCCATTATAAGAAGTACCGGAAATGGTTGACGTATTTGTCCCATTATTTTTATTACAAAAATACCGCGTTGATGTAAATTGTTATACTTGAAACGATTTCAAATTATTTTTCGTTACTTTTGTCCCGCGAAGAACACAAAATCGACATGGACACAACGTTTTTAAAACATAAATGACAATTTCCTACCGTGTAAAGTATGGGTTAATTTTTGTTTTCCGAATTTGCCGGATTGAGAATATCGCTCAAAAACTGACGTTTCAAAGCAGCGTCAAGACGTTGACCGCGAGCGTTGGAATGGACAAGTTTTCCTTCACGGTCAATAAGAAACATCATTGGGTACGCCTTAATACCGTATTGCCGCTCCATACTTGGTAAATGTTTGGAAACAGTTAATGTTTCAGAAACAACCGTCCAAGGAATCTTGTGTTCGCCAACCAGTTTTTTCAATGCCTCCGGCTTATCGCCGCCGACGCCGATAATTTCAAAACCCTGATCATGATATCGTGCGTAAATCTCTTTCAGATGAGGCAATTCTTCCATACAAGGTACACACCACGATGCAAAAAAATCAACCAGAATCACTTTGCCGCGAAATGTTTTGATGTTGAATTGCTTTCCGTCAAGCGAAATTCCCTGCAACGTAAATTCCTGACCAAGTTGTCGCGTTGCCGCATTGATTTGACGAATCATTTCTTGATAAATCGGTAACGGTTTCGATTGAAGTATTGCGGTCAATTCCTTGATTGACGTTTCCATCAATCCTTTCTTTTTCAGTTTCATCTCTGCAATTTCAACCCATTCGAGGAAGTTCAACACAAAACCGTTCGGAAATTCAATCGGTTCGCGGCAAAGTAACGAAAAAAAGATTTGACTAATCCGTTCAAATTCTTTTTCGTCCGAATCGTTTTTGATAAACAAATCAATCTGCCGTTGTAATTCCAACAGTCTTGCTTTTTTCGCTTCACGCGATTTCGGCATGAGCGTATCCAACTCATCAAGATACGTCTCCAATTGTTGAACCGCCGCAGGATCGTTTTCCGCTTTGACTCTGCCAAGTAAACCCTGAAATTTGAACAGAAAAATTTGAATCCGTAACGGTTCTTCCGGTTTCAAATTCAATGCCGTATCCGTAATTTCAATAATAAATTTTGCCTGCCGATTTATTTCGTTCAGAAATTCCGTTCGCGGTAAATCAGATGAAATCCGATTTTCTCGTAACGTTTTTTGTGCATACTCCAAAAATTCTTTTGGCGTTTTATTGGCTGGGATAACAAAAGGATCCGACGACTGTTTTGTTTGTTCTGCTTGTTCCGACTGTGCCGTCAATGTTCGGGCGCATATCACCGGAACTGCTAAACAAACGTTGCAAAAAACAAAAACGAACAATAATAATATTCTAAAACGAAAAATTAAATATAAATATTGCATGATTGTTTTCCTGTAATATATCAGCGGAATTTCTGTGATCGATTATTTTGTTTTAATCCCGCAGGGACGAGAGGTGCATAACCGGCGGTGTAGCGAAACGCAACCGCCGAAAAGTTTCGGAATTGGGATACTAAAAATTTCGTAATATATCAGTGGAATTTTCCAAAACGTCTTTTAACAGTTTTCGCAAACCTTATTTTCAACCTTCTTTTTTCCTAACTGCTCTTTCCTAAAAATTGATTACTTATTTGCTCTTTATGTGAGGTCGTTCCTCATGGTATAAACGTGATATTGTTTTTCCAATACTAATTTCGTTTTAACGCACGAGGCGACCCATGAAAAATACAAAATGCCGACGTAAACGTCAAAATTCCCATTGTTCTGTTCGCAAAAAACGTATCCAATAACAAGGTCATTGTCGCCGTAAACAACGTCAACAGAAATTCAAACAATGCC
>JAIRLW010000346.1 GCA_031259095.1 Planctomycetaceae bacterium
GTTCCAATTGTTTATCGATTTGATCGAGTTTTTGAACGATTCGATTTTTGTAAGCAGGCAGTCGGAGAATAAAATCGTTTAGGGAACGACCAACGAAATAACTGATTCCAGAGAAGACAAAGACTGTTCCGCCGAGTACGATAATGAGTGCGATAGAATTGGGGCAACCGTGATTTCGCAACCAGCGCAACGGAACAACCAGAATAATCGTCATAAACAACGCCAACAACATCGGCGACACAATACCGCTGGCGGCTTTGACGCCTGCTAAAAGAACAATGGTTGCCGCACCCATCACCAAAAAACGATAAACTTTTTCCGGTTTGGGTTTGGGAGTAGTTGCGGAAGGTTGAGAGGATTCTCCAAATTGAATAGCGGACGATTCTGCGTTAAACATGCCGAAAGAATTTTAATAAATTAAAGGATAATTTCGATTCCGGTTCATTATTATATCGCAGCATTCCATTAGAGGCAATGGATGAAAATAATAAAAACAACAAGAACACGCTCACTACTGTTCGGGGCTTTTGTTTTTTGGGGTTCCCGATTGGGAATACACCCCTTGAAAAATGTCATGTTTACGGTATCATTAGGAGTCTCTTTATTAACCCCAGAGCACGCCGCAAGAGAAGTCCGCAGATGACGCAGATTTTCGCCAATGTTCTGTTTTTTATCGACCTTATTATTTATCACCTCGTTTTTTAAAAAGACAAAACAACCCAAAAATTGCAATATATCAGTGGAATAATTATTTTGTAATTATTCAATAGAATGTCCGACATTTTCATGTTTCTGTCCCGTTAGGGACCAAATGTTGGTTAATACCGGTAACCAGTAGGAATTTTACCAATTTTTACCCCAATAGTGTCCCTAACAGGACACGGATTATTTTTTATACCATTTTCTATCAACATATCGTCCCTAACGGGACGGGAAAAAATTTCACTGATATATCACAATATTTTTAATAGTTTTAATAATTTAATAATTTAATAATTTAATAATTTAATAATCTGTTTTGTTGTTTCGTAGGCACAAAAAATCATCTGCGAAAATCGGCGGAATCTGCGGATTATTTTTTTCCATGTGTTCTGTGGTTCATTAAATAAAATAGACAGATACTATTATACTATTATTAGGTATTTTGCAATATTCCAGATTCCTAATTACCCTAACTATCATTTTATCCATTACGAAATTTTATGCCGAACTCAACCAATGAAAATCTTTCTGGAGCGAAATCGATTCTGTCTCAGGGCAAAATGAGCGGAGCAGATATTTTGATTCAATCGCTCATTAACAACGGAGTTACAACAATTTTTGCCTATCCGGGCGGTTTCAGTATTCCGTTACATCAGGCGATGACCCGATTTCGGGACAAACTTCGGGTTGTCCTTCCGCGCAACGAACAAGGCGGCGGTTTTGCGGCTCAAGGTTTTGCACGCGCAACCGGTCGAGTTGGAGTTTGCATGGCCACCAGCGGTCCCGGCGCGACCAACCTCGTAACAACAATCGCCGATGCGAAAATGGACAGTATTCCGATGATTGCGATTACCGGTCAGGTTGGTACGGACTGCATCGGCAGCGACGCATTTCAGGAAACGCCGATGGTTGAAGTTTGCCGTAGTATTACGAAACATCATTATCTCGTAACCGATATAGACGATCTAACTCGGATTGTTCGGGAAGCGGTTTATATCGCAACAACAGGACGTCCTGGTCCGGTGTTGATTGACATTCCTAGAAATATTCAGGTGGCTCAATGTGTTCCGAATTTTGATGCGCCCATCAATTTACCCGGTTACAGCGGTAGAATTGAAACTCCTTCCAAAACATTATTGGATAGCATTATTGAGGTGATCCGAAAAGCAAAACGACCGGTAATTTATGCTGGAGGAGGAATGGTGTCTTCCGGCGCGGCAACGGAATTGCGGAAACTAGCGGAAATAACGCGGATTCCTGTTACGACAACAATGATGGGACTTTCGATTTTTCCGCGCGATCACGAATTGGCGCTTGGAATGGTTGGAATGCACGGCGCCGCGTATGCCAATCATGCCGTTTATGAAAGTGATTTACTGTTGGCGTTGGGGGTTCGGTTTGACGACCGTGTTACCGGTAAACCGTCGGAATTTGCGAAACATGCGGTTATTGTTCACGTTGACATTGACCCGTCGGAAATTAACAAAGTTAAGGAAACGGATTTTCCGGTGATCGGCGACGTGAAAACCGTGTTACAAGGTATTCTGGAACGATTAAAATCATACACGCCGCCGCCGGAATTGAACGGCTGGTTGCGCAAAATTGATACTTGGAAACAGGAAATGCCGCTTGCGTATGACAAAAATTCTCCGAATATCGTACCGCAATACGCCATCGAAGAACTTTGGCAAGCAACACAAGATCGTGAAACAATTATAGCAACCGGTGTTGGTCAACATCAGATGTGGTCAACGCAATATTATCGTTTCAATCATCCGCGAACATGGATTTCCAGCGCCGGACTTGGAACGATGGGTTTTGGTCTTCCGGCAGCAATGGGCGCAAAACTTGCTTGTCCTGAAAAATTGGTTGTCGATATTGATGGCGACGGTAGTTTTCAGATGAATATTCAGGAGATGGCAACATGTTATTGTGAAAAAATTCCGGTTAAAGTGATGCTCCTGAACAACCAACATCTTGGCATGGTAGTTCAATGGGAAGACCGTTTCCATAAATCAAACCGCGCCCAAACTTATTTGGGACCGATTGATCATCCCGAAACTTTCGGCAAAGGAACAGGAATCGGTCCTGCGGTACGTTATCCCGATTACGTAACAATTGCCAAAGGTTACGGTTGGGAAGCATTGCATGTTGCCGACAAATCGCAACTTCCGGCAGCAATCAAACAAATGATCGACAGTCCGAATCCGTTTTTGCTTGACGTTGTTATTCCGTATCAGGAACACGTGTTGCCGATGATTCCCGCCGGAACAACCGTTCAGGATATGATTTACCGGTAAGATATTTTTTCTAATTTGAAAATTCGATTGTCCAGCCGTTTTGAGATTCTGATAATCGTCTAGTATTCCTTCCCGTTAGGGACGGCATGTTGGTAAGGTTTTATTAATGAATTAATGTAATATATCAGCGGAATTTTTATTTTTTACATTAGCCCCGAAAGGGGCGTCAATATTTTAGCCCCGAAAGGGGCGTCAATATTATAGCCTACCCCAACGGGGTAGGTCAAAAATCCCCGCGCCAACCCAACGCCCTGAAAGGGCAACAGGAATATAATTAAATGACAAACCGTTTATAATCTTGACGCCCTTTCAGGGCTTCGGTTGGTGAGGGTCCTTGAACCTACCCCGTTGGGGTAGGCTATAATCCTATTGCCCCTTCAGGGCAAATATTTTTTTAACCTCAAACAAAAATTCCACTGATAGATTACGTATCGTCTTTAATCTGTGCCATATCGTCTTTAATCTGCGCCTGATCGTCTTTAATCTGTGCCATATCGTCTTTAATCTGAGACGTATCGTCTTTAATCTGCGCCTGATCGTCTTTAATCTGTGACGTATCGTCTTTAATCTGCGCCTGATCGTCTTTAATCTGCGCCTGATCGTCTTTAATCTGCGCCTGATCGTCTTTAATCTGAGACGTATCGTCTTTAATCTGCGCCTTAATTTTTTTCGATAACTATTCAGTGGTTGTAATATTTCCGTCCCGTTAGGGACGATTGAGAGCGGAGAGTAGAGATTGGAGAGCGGAGAGTGGAGATTGGAGGGTGTAGATTGGAGAGCGGAGAGTGTTCGCAAGCGGAGTTACTGTCGTTAGGGTAAAAAATCCACATGCGATACTCTCCGC
>JAIRLW010000379.1 GCA_031259095.1 Planctomycetaceae bacterium
CTTCTAACTATTTTAACAACCAGCCGGTGAACACTAGGAAACTTTTTTACCGAACAGAAATTCTTCAAACAGATAGGCGGCGTCGTGTGGACCGGCGGCGGCTTCCGGGTGATACTGCACAGAAAAAATCGGCAACTCTCGATGACGCAAACCCTCAACCGTACCGTCATTCAAATTAATACGGGACACTTCAACATTATTCGGTAACGTATCAGGGTTGACACAAAAACTGTGATTTTGAGAGGTAATTTCAACTTGTCCTGTTGTTTTATTGAGAACCGGCTGATTGGCTCCGCGATGTCCAAATTTCATCTTGTAAGTCGTCGCGCCAAACGCTTTCGCCAGAAGTTGATGTCCAAGACAGATCCCAAACATCGGTAATTTGCCGATCAATTTCTGCATTTCCGAAACAATCGAACCAAGCCGCGCCGGATCGCCGGGTCCATTCGAAAACACCACGCCATCCGGTTGCATCGCCAGTAATTCGTCGGCAGTCGTGAATGCCGGAACAACAAAAACACGCGATCCCATCGAAACTAAGGATCGCAAAATATTTTGTTTCACCCCAAAATCGTAAACAACGATTTTTTTCAAACCGTTGGAAGTATCATTGCACAAATCCGACGTCCATGAACAAGGTTCAGTCCATTCAAACGGTTCAGAAACGGTAAGTTGTCCAACCAGATCAATGTCTTCCAAACGCGGTGAATCTTTGGCTTTCCGAATCAATTCCGCCGGATCCCAATCGCCGGCAGCAATCACGCCTCGCAATAAACCATGATCCCGAAGATGTTTCGTAAGAGACCGCGTGTCAATATCCGAAAGCGCAACAATTTGATTGCGTTTCAAAAAATTGTCCAAACTTTCGGTCGCACGCCAGTTGGAAGCACGACGCGAAATCTCACGCATCAAAAGTCCTTGAATCTTCGGTTTCACCGATTCATGATCTTCGTCATTGAATCCGGTGTTCCCGATCTGCGGCGCTGTCATCGCAACAATCTGACCAGCGTAAGACATGTCGGTAATCACTTCCTGATAACCCGTCATCGAAGTGTTGAAAACAACTTCGCCAGTCGAAAGACCATCAAACCCGACCGAAAGACCGGGAAAACAACGACCATCCTCCAAAGCAAGCATTCCGGGTATTTGTTTCATTGGTTCAAAGTTTACCATAAATCGCTGATAAGCCGCCGGCAAAAATTTTTCAGTATCGTTTGCCTTTTCAGCCTCGTTTGCCATTGAAATCATTTTACTCCTCTTTTTTCTTTATGCACGTTTTGCGCCAAGACAACACCAACATAAAATTCCTTGAACAAACTAACGATAACTTATTACAATTACTAGAGTTATATCCAAAGTTTGTTTTTCAACATAATCCGAAACCGCCGTTTCAAAGACAGTTTTGTCCTAGCATGTTCCAAAAATAACATTTTTGTCGTTCAGCCGTCGAACACGATTCGAATAATTATCGGAAATCTCTAAAAATTTATAAATCGGCGGCAAAATCATCCAACGACGAACAATTGGCGGCATGAACAGCCAATGACCTTAACGCGATCTCATCGGTTCGTTGATTCAACGCATCAGCAATATCCTTAGGAACTTGCCCGAATTTATCGTTTAGGATGTCAAGGATCGTGTTGACGCATCCTTCTAATTTACCGCTTACTCTACCGATTTCGATAGCTTCTTGTATAAATCCTTTTTTAATGGCGGTTTGCATTTCAAGACCCTCCGTTCCTGTGAAAACTTTTTTAATAGACTGAACAACTTCATCTGAATTAAGATTACTTGTCCAGGTACAATATCGAATAATACTTGTTTGTTAAATCCAATGCTTGTTGTCTGATTAAGTTGGCGGCTTTGATTTGCCGCAACACATCACAAAGATGATCGCCGAATGTTCCATCGGTTGCCCGTTTGAGAGATTCGGCAATTGCTTGTGTTTCCGGTTTTCCGGGCAGTTTGCCGTAGGGAAAACGTTTCATGTTGATCACAACCGCTTTGAATTGTGGAATCAATGCTTGGAGTTCAGGGGGAAGTTCATCGAAAATACTTTGAAAGAAAAGTTCTTCGTCAATATCCTCATCCTCCGCTCCATTGAATAAAAGGATCATCAACGGAATAGAGAGTTGATACGTTTCCGAATATTTTGTTGCCGTCCAACCGAAATATAAGGATACAAAGCAATGAGTTCCCACCTGTAACGGCACAAATCGACTTGGGCGTGATTTATGCTCTAAAAACGTCAGGACTTCCGAACCGTTTTTTATATCGCGTAACCGTGCCGAAAACGTTACATCTGAAATCACTTCTTTGAGTTCATTACTCAAATGATGTGTCGGCGCGGCAATCAGATGTTCTAAATGAACATGTCGGGCGACAATGGGATCGGCGTAATGTTTGAGAAAATCGGCGGCATACAACGGGTCGCCCACCGTTTTTCCGGCAAACCGGTCATGCGGATTATTGGGCAAATAACTTAATTTGTCGGTTTTCTGCACAATGATATTGTCGGACGTGTTTTCTGTCATGTTAGTTATCGACCTCTAATTAAGCATTATTTTAGACATGAACCATCGAAATTGCAAGAGACCGTTTTGTTAGCGTTCTTTACCCTAAGTCCCACTTATCTTTAAGATTCAAGCGCAAAGTAAATCACTCGCTCTTTGTCCTCAAACAATCGAAATTTTTTAACGAACCGAATCAATCGTGTCAACTGCGTTTTGACAAAACATTTTGTTCATAATTTTTTACCGTGTCAATCCATGCAGTTCCGACCGGAACATTATTTCTTTCGCAATATTGATCCCAAACGGCGCCGAAGGGCATTGTTTTAAGTTCTTCGAGAACCGCCAGTCGTCGGGCGTAATCGCCTTCCAATTCCCATTTCCGTAGTTGGTCGATTGGTTCCAGCAACGCGGCGAGTAAACTCTTGAGCATCGCGCGAGTTCCAATGGTCCATGCGGCAATCCGGTTGAGTGTTCCGTCGAAGAAATCCAGACCGATGCGAGTACGTCCTAATAAATTGTTGCGAACTAATTCTTCGGCAATTGACCGTAAATCGTCGTTCCAGATAACCACATGATCACTGTCCCAACGAACAGGACGGCTGACATGGAGTAAAAATTCTTTGAAGAAAAGCGAACAAGCGGAAAGTTTATCGGCGATACCTTCGGTCGGATGAAAATGTCCGGCGTCAAGACAAAGTAATTTATTGTTTTGTGCGGCGTAACCCATGAAAAATTCATGGGATCCGACAACATAAGTTTCACTGCCGATTCCGAACAATTTACTTTCTACCGCGTCGAGTTCATAGCGTAAACTAATTTCTTCGGCAAAAATTTCGTCGAGAGATTCTTTCATTCGTCGTCTTGGCGACAACCGGTCAACCGGAAAATCTTTGAAACCGTCCGGCATCCAAAAATTGACAACAGACGGCGTGCGAAGTTTTTTACCCATTTCCTCAGCGATTTTACGGCAGGCCATTCCGTGACGTATCCAGAATTGGCGGATTTTTTTGTTGGGATGCGACAACGTAAATCCTTCAGCCGCTAAAGGATGTGAAAAATAAGTCGGATTGAAATCGAGACCTAAACCATTGTTTTGTGCCCAATCAATCCAACCGCGAAAATGTTCGGGAGCAATTTCGTCCCGATCAATTTTTTTGCCGTTGTTTTCCAGATAAATGGCGTGAAGATTAAATCGATGCTTACCGGGAATCAACTTAAACGCCAATTCCGCATCTTGACGTAATTCCTCTGGCGTTCGCGCTTTACCGGGATAATTTCCCGTTGCTAAAATTCCGCCGTCGGTCAATCCTGCCGCAGACTCAAAACCGCCCACATCGTCGCCTTGCCAACAATGCAGCGATATTTTAATCTCCGCCAGTTTCGATAAACTCTTTTCCACCTGAACGCCAATTTCCGCATAACGTTCTTTAGCCAGTTCAAAAGCCTGTTGTGTTGAACTCATGATATTGCTCCTTTTTGGGGTATTGTTGTTTAAATAAAAAAACTAAAGAGAAATTCTAAAAACCTCGGCTGAAATCGATTTTAGTCGATTTCGGTCAAATTTGGTCGAATTGGGTTGATCAAAAAACGAGTTTTTAGAAGTTCTCTAAACTTTTATAATGATTTTGACGATTTTAATATACAACATTAAATTTTAAAAATATCATTTGCCCAAAAATTTATTTTGACTTTGGTTGATTTTAGTCGAATAAAATTAATTTTTTAGAGATTCCACAAAACTGTAAAGTAAAAAACATGTCTTCATTTCAAAAACATTTTATTGGAATTGGTTTTTGTGCCGTCCTGTTCTGTTCGATACTGGTTTCGACCGGTTGTGCAGCAAAAGCAAAACAACACTCTCAAACAAATGTTTTTTCTCTTCCAAAATGGAAAAAGGACGAACCGAACAAGGGTAAGGTTAAAAAAGACCCTGATGTTCCTGAAACAGTAGGAGGATTCTTGATGTTGAAGCGAAACGATGTTTTATAATATTAAAAAGGCTCGGTGATCTGTTTTATTTCGGCGACGGTTATTTCTGTAAAATTGTTTATAATTTTGTTTGTTTCGGTTAATTTTTCTTTTGGCAAGGAGGTTGCAACGCCCACCACTTTCATTCCTGCCGAGAGAGCGGCTTTGATTCCCGCCAGCGCATCTTCAAAAACTAAACAGTTTTCGGGTTTTGTTTTCAGTAATTCCGCTGATTTCAAATAGATGTCCGGCGCGGGTTTTGCTTGTTGCACCATCGCCGCAATCACCACAACATCAAAATAGTTGCGAATTTTCAATTTTTCCAACACAAAATCAATATTTTCTACCGGAGCGGAAGAACCAACCGCCATAGGAATATTGTTCTTTTTCAACTCTTGAAGTAATTCAACCAAACCGTCCACAGGTTTTAGATGAGGTTCGTAGATTTGACGGTAATACGCTTCTTTTCCGGCGGCAAATTCTTGATGTTGTTCTTTGCTTTCGTTTGGAAATAACTCTGCCATCAGGTCATCGTTTCCTCTTCCGAACATTTCTTGGGTGAATACCGTTCCGTATTGACTAAAATATTCGACAAAAGCACGTTCATGAAACCGTGCATTATCAACCAAAACCCCGTCCATATCAAAAATGACCGCAATCATATTTTTATAACTTTTTACCCTATTGAAAAACATCGCCAACCACAAGAATATACAAGAGAATGAAACCGGTTACAAGCAGCAAACAGAATTATTTGTCCCAATTGTTATTATTTGTCCCAATTGTTCATGGCAACTTCTAAAAACTCATTTTTTGATCGGACGAAATCGATTTTAGTCGATTTCGTCCGATTTTAGTTTGTGAAGAATAAGTTTTTGGAAGAAGTTCCCTTCTAATAATTGAGGGTTAAGTAAGAGACAATCGGGACAAATTGGGACACTCGATAGAGAATAGAGAACTTCCAATATCCCTATCCCTAATCCTTATTTCAGCGAATCGGCAACAATCTGCTCGATTTCATCACACAGACGATTTGCATGATTTTCGGTTGGGGCTTCGGCGAAAATTCGGATAATCGGTTCTGTGTTGCTTCCGCGCAAAAGCGCCCACGCATCGCCATGATCAATTCGCAAACCGTCCAAACGGTTACAAGGTAAATGTCGGAAAATGGTTGCGGTTTTGTCGAGTATCGCTGGCACCTCGTCAAGTTCGACACGGGTTTTTCGTTTGACTAAAGCGTAATGCGGTAACTCGTCCACAAGTTGGGCAACCGTTTTTCCGGTTGCAGCCATTGCGTCGAGTACCAAAGCCATTCCGACAAAACTGTCCCGCACCAAACCAACTTCAGGATCAATCGGACCGCCATTGCCTTCTCCTCCGAACATTGCTTTTTTTTCGAGCATCAAATCGACCACATTCGCCTCGCCAACCGCACTGCGAAAAATCGGCGCTCCATATTTTTTCGCAACATCTTCATTCATCCGGCTTGTCGCACAGTTAATCACGACCGCCCCTTTTTTCCGAGGACACGGATGATTGGAATGTTCGGCGATTCGCAACAGATGTTCCAGACACAGCGTGATGGTGTATTCTTCGCCAACATATCGTCCATTGGCGTCAATAATCGCCACACGGTCAGCGTCTGGGTCTTGACAAAAGGCAACGTCAACCTTTGCTTCCTTAACACGCCGGCAAACATCCACGAGATTTTCCGCAGTTGGTTCCGGCGTATGCAGAAATTGCCCGTCAGGTTTGTTTCCGATCATTGTTATTTCGCAGCCCAACTCTTCCAGCAACCAATCTCCCAGAATACCTCCGGCTCCATGATTAACATCCAGCAAGACCTTAAATTTCCGACGAATAATTGCTTCCACATCAACTGTTTGGATCACGGCTTTACGATGTTCCAAAATAGTATTTTTGCAAAGGGTTCGCGTTCCGGTCTGATCGTGAGGAACCCATGTGGGTTGTCCATTCCGGTAATATTCCAAAATTTCCGCTCCACACCGTTGCGGAAGAACTCTGCCCTCGCCGGAAAATAATTTAATACCGTTAAACTCAATCGGGTTGTGTGATGCGGAAATCTGGATACCTCCCACTGCGCCGAATTGACGGATTAAAATTCCGGTTGTCGGGGTTGCGGTAATTTCCGCATCAATCGTAGAACGTCCTACGGCGTTTAAAGAAGCGTGAATCACATCAGCGAACATCATTCCGCTAGGACGGCTGTCGCGGGTCACGATGAAAGTCCCACAAGGCGTTGACGCCGAAAACGCCAAGACATAACGCATCGCCGCATCAAGCGTCAACGTCTCGCCAACCACTCCGCGCAAACCGGATACACTAATAATTAACTCAGACATACTTGATAAAATGTTAGGAAACCTCTAAAAATTCGTTAGTCATCACAGGGGATTATTGGTACCAATTTGTCCCTAAAGTTTCTAATGTCCCTAAAATTGGGTAAAGGACATTAGGGACAAAAGGGACGAATGATTTTGAAATTATAAATTAAATTGATGTTTAGGGAAAGGGATTTGTTTTAGATTGCAGTATTGATCAATCTTAAATCTACCGTAATCTATCAGTGGAATATTTGTTTTTTGGCATTGGCATTGAAAGGTCCATAGGATTTTTTCCTGAACAGCCGACCCCGACGGGGTAGGTTCAAGGCGTCCAATATTGCCGAAAGTTTGCCCCCTTATTGCCAAGAACTGCCCCCTTATTGACGAGAAATGCCCCCGATTGACGAGAAATGCCTACCGATTGACTGTTTTTTTGACATAATTGAGGATATACTGAAATTTCAAATATTAAACGTGATTTGTGCGTTTACAACAGACTTAGTTTTTACGTTTTCAAAGTCTATTATTAACGTCCCTTTCGAGGCTAATGTGAAAAACAAAAAATCCGCTGAAATATTACAATCTATCATCTAAAATTATTTCTCCACTATATCAACGATCCATTGTATAATGTTTTTCATTGGTTTTGGGAACTAAAGAGGCAATGTTTCGGCAAAACATTGCCTTGAAATGTTAGAAAGACAAAAAACTAAAGAATCAAAAATTCAACAAATTAAAAATGATGAACAAATCTATAATTATCGCAGCCGTCATTATTGGCGGTGCAATCCTTCTAAACGGCTACTTTGATCGTGTATCAAA
>JAIRLW010000394.1 GCA_031259095.1 Planctomycetaceae bacterium
TTATCTCAAAGCAAAATAATATTTGAGTATTTTTTTTATTTTTGTAATCCGTTATCGGTCGATATTTCGGCTAATAACGGATTTTTTTTGTTCTTTTATGGAAAAATTGATATTGACCTAACGGCATTTTACGTAATAGAATAGCCCTTAAAATAGGAAAATGTTAGTTTTTATTGTTTTCTAAAATTATAATTTGTATCAATAATAATTGAATCCCGCAACAAAAAAAGAGGTAAATAATGAAAAAACGTTTTCAACCCTACATGATTAAAACCATCGAGAATATGACCGCAGACGGGAAAACCGTTGAAGAAATCGCCGCAAAATTGAATGTTGATAAATTGACCATTTTCAATTGGTCAAAGAAATATGAGGGCGTTAAAAAAGCGTTACATAAAGGACGTGAATTTCAAGCCCATCAGGTTGTTCAATCTCTGTTCCGACGCGCTGTCGGTTATGATTATGAAGAGAGTAAACAAGTTAAAGTTGTCGACGCCAACGGCGGAATAAAATCAATCAAATACGAAAGAGCCGCCAAACATGTTGCCGCCGACGTCGGAGCCGCAATATTTTTGCTCAAAAATCTCATGCCCGATAAATTTCGCGATAAATGGGATATTGAACAAACCGGTAACTTCAATATGAATATAAAGTACGATAAATCGGCAATTATCGATTTATTTCCCGAAGAAATTAACAAAAATTCAAAACAAATAGAAAATGACGGTACAAATAACCCCCAAACAACGTGAAGCCGCTCAACTGCTTGGCGGTACTGCAAGCAATGTTATGCTTTACGGCGGCTCCCGATCAGGTAAAACGTTTCTAATTTGTTGGCGATTGTTACACACCGCTCTGACTTGCCCCTGTTCCCGGCAAGCAATTATCAGACGGTACTTTAATTCCGCAAAACGTTCCATTGTTGAAGATACTTTTCCGAAAGTCCTTGAATTAGAGCACGTCAATGCAAAATATAATCATGTTGACAGTAAATTTTCGTTACCAAACGGCTCCGAAATATGGATTTTAGGATTAGACGACAAAGAGCGTACCGAAAAATTATTGGGACAAGAATTTTTTACCATTTATTTTAATGAATGTTCCGAAATGAATTGGAACTCCGTCAACCTCGTCCGAACACGTAACTCCATGAAAATCGAAAAAGATATTTACGGGAACCGACGCCGTAACCGTATTTTTTATGATTGTAACCCGCCTTCAAAACGGCATTGGAGTTATAAAATTTTCGTTGAAAAAATTGACCCTATTACAAGAGTATTGATACGTAATCCCGAACAATGGGATTGTATGCAACTCAATCCCTATGATAACCGCGAACATTTAGGCGACGAATATATCGATATGGTTTTGGAAGGTTTTGAAGGGCGTATGCGTGAACGTTTTTTACTCGGTCAATTTACCGATGATGCCGAAAACGCCCTGTGGAAACGAAGTATGATTGATACTTACCGTATCAATTATGCTCCGCAAGACTTAGAGCGTATCGTTGTCGGGGTTGACCCTTCCGGCAGCGCCAACGCATCCAGCAGCGAAACAGGGATTATCGTTGCAGGGAAAAAATGGTATCAAGGCGAGGATCATTTTTACGTTTTAGATGATTGCACGATTCACGCCTTGCCCGACGTCTGGTCGGCGGCAGTAATGAATGCCTACAATCAAAATTTTGCCGATACAATTATTGCTGAAATCAATTTCGGCGGCGCCATGGTCGAAAGTGTTATTCGATCCGCTCAAGGCGGTGATAACGCCGGTTTTCGTTGCGTTAGAGCATCACACGGTAAACTCGTCCGTGCCGAACCTATCGCTACAAAATATTCGCGCGGTCTCGTTCATCATGTTGGTGAATTTTCGTTATTAGAAGATGAGATGTGTTCTTACACCGGCGCCCCTACCGACGACAGTCCCAACCGGCTCGACGCCCTCGTATGGGCTATCACCGGTTTAAGTGAAGGATTTACCGGAACAATAACACAAGGTGATTTTTCGTTTATTTAAATATTAAGTTACTACATTCAATTTTTGGTAATCTATCAGTGAAATATTTTTAACACGTATGAATATTGGACAAATAACCTTATTTTTACCTAATTTTCTTAACGATTGTTTAAAAACAACCTCAGTAGAGACGCAATGCATTGCGTCTCTACAAACCTCATTACCTTATTAAAAACGTAAACGAATCATGAGGTAATAAGGTAATGAGGTCGGTTTTTGTGGATTCATTGCTACTGAGGTTTTTTTGGTGAATCGTTTCGTAAGAAAAATTAGGTTGAAAATGAGGTTTGCGGAAACAGTTAAAATACGTTTTAGAAAATTCTACTGATATATTACAATTTTTGTACTTTTTGAAGTACCCAAAGGAGAAAATATGAATAAACAATATGAAAAAATGTTACCTTCTTGGCAGTATGTTGATGACTGTTACGAAGGTATTACCATTGTAAAATCATACGAAAGACGTACAAAATATCTTATCCCATTTCCATCTGAAAAAAATAAAGTCGGAAAAGATACACAATATGACGTGCGTTGTCATTTTGCTGATTACGATAATATTTTTCGTTCCGCTATTGTATCTATGATAGGGATTATGAACCGCAATGCCCCCGTCGTACAATTCGATGAAGGTGAAGAGAAAATAACACCGCAAGAAGTACGTGATATTGATATTTGGGGCAATAAATATGACGACCGATTAACCGGTCTTAAAGTACGGTTAAATCATGCACAGGTACTTCGCGGAAGAGCCGGTTTACTTCTTGATATTGCACTTGGTGAATCCAAAATAGACCCGCAATTTATCATCAAAGAATACAGCGCGTACAGTATTTTAGACGGCGAAAATTATCAATCTCCCATCGACGGAAAAGACCGCCTTAAATGGATTCAACTTGACGAATCGGCGTATGTATTTAATTGCCGTACAAAAACACGTGATTTTGTCAATCGTTACAGAATTTTAGGACTTGACGAAAACGGATATTACTATACCTCTGTTTTAGAAGGTAGTGATATTGAAAGTCAATGGAAAAATTTTGATTTGGATCATCCGGTCAATGCCGTTTATCCCAATTTCAAAGGCGAATATATTTCGTTCATACCTTTTACCGTTTGTAACGTTGACCGCCTCGGCATTGATGAGTGGCAGCCCCCCCCCTTTATTGATATGGCGTATTCGACCATTAACGCCTACAATGTCGATTCGCTTTACAAGCAATCACTCGTTAATCATGCCAGAGCAACACTAGTAATCAGTAACGCTAAACCGATTGATAATGTTGTTCTCGGTCAAATGTTACAATTAACATCGGCTTCCTCCGCGTATCCGGCTAGCGCCGCATTACTGGAAACATCAGGAACCGGTCTTGCCGCAATGGGAAATTGTACCGATAAAGTCAAAGACAATGCACTCCGCCGAACTATTCAAGGCGTTTTGGAAGCAGCCGGAGCAAACAGTTCCGGTGAAGCCCTGAAAATTAGAACGGCCGCCGGAACCGCAACCATCGCCGAAATTGATTCCGTAAGCGGAAGAGCAATTGAAGAACAACTTTGTTTCGCCGCACGATGGGCAGGCGCAACACTGCGTGAAGTCGGTGAACGTATCAGTTTCAAAGTTGATACTTCCTACATGGGAGATGAAGCAACGTTACAAGAGATTGTTTCGTTAATGACCGCAAACCGCAGCAGCGGACGTGCATTATTGTCGCGCCGTAATATTTACGCACTTTTGGCAAAACGTGTTCCCAGCGTGTTGTCCAGTTATGAAGATAATGAACTCCAACTTGAAGATGAAGAATTGGCCGACGCCAGTACCAACACCGCAACCGGTGATTTGTTGTCAACTTTGTTTCAACAGCAATCGGAGAATGATGAAGACGAAGAAGAGGAAGAGAATGATGAGGATAATGAAGACGATGAAAATATTGATAACGATAATAAAAAGAAAAAGAAAAAATAAATTTTAATTTTGAATATTTTTTGACAAGATAAATAAAACAATAATGGACAAATTTACGAAACAAGTATTGGACTTTCAGACACGATTGCAAGGTCTTGCTAATTCTCTTGGCGAACAAATCGTTGAATCGCTTAACGCTACCGACGCAGATTTACTCAAGACCTTGCAAAAACAGTTGAAAACAATGGGTGTAATTTTGATTCTACGTATGTTGCGGTAATCTGGGTGGTTTTGT
>JAIRLW010000484.1 GCA_031259095.1 Planctomycetaceae bacterium
CTTGATAATAAATTCATCATCATTTTCCCTCTCCATTTTTGTTAAATCATAAAGTGTAAATTTTTATCCTATTAGTCTCTAATAGTCCTTTAGGTCTCTAAAATTTCCAGTGTTAAGGACACAAGTAAGCCCCTATTCTCTCCAAACAGAGATATTTAAAATTTTAACTTGAAACATGATAAAGTCAATCTGTCGAGAAATTATTCAGCACTGACGATACTTTATCCGGTTAGAAATTCCTAATTATTTCGGAATGTTGGGGGCAATTATTTACGTCAATAGTCCAGAGATGGGCGATCCTTTTGCGGCAGGCTTTTGTAGTAGGCGACTTTTTGCCCAAAGGTTTTCACCTACGGTCGCGCGGCAATAGCCGACTTTGCCCCTGTGTTTGGACGGCAATTGGCCTATCTTTTGTCCCAACAGTCCTTATTGTTCCATTTGTCCCTAACATTTCTTCAATGAAGGAACATGAGAGACGAATGGGACATGATAGGACAACATTTTCCATGATCAACTGCGAAAGGCAACGCGGCATTTCGGCGAAATGCCGCCTACCCCAAAATTCCGAAATAATCGGAAAAATTCCATTGATATATTACAAAATCCTTCAACATACACCGTTTTCCTTTTAAAAACCTGTTTTATCTTTTCGTTTAACTCCGCAATTTAAGGTGTTTTTACAGTTCAAAAACCGGTTTTTAAAGTGAAAACGGTATAATCGGCGAAAATCAGCGTCATCTGCGGACTTTTTTCTGGAAACCATTCCGTTACCGAACAATTGGTTGTTCTGGATTGGATAAAATTTCGACGACTAAACGGAGTATAATATCCGGATCGGAATTACGTGAAAGATTCGGCGGTAACGGAATATAAGCGTGACGGTCCGACGTAAAACGAATTGTTCGGTTTTGACGTTTCAATTTTTCGCGGAGTTTATCCATTAACGGTTGGGCGGCATAATCCAAGACCACATAACCGCTGTCTCCGGCAATACCGGATTCGAGTTTAATCGTCCGAATCCGATAACTGTGCGCCAGAACCCGGATTTTTGAATGAATCAATAATCGTTGCACTTCGGACGGCGGTTGACCGAAACGGTCAATCATTTCGTTATGCAAATCCGTACATTCTTCCAATGTTGTTACACGAGTCAGCCGCCGGTAAAGATCAATTTTAATCCGTTGATCGGTGACGTAAGACATTGGAATAACCGCAACACCGGGCAAGTCTAATTCTACTTCAATAACTGTTTTCGGCGGTAATTGCTTCAATGTCCGAACTGCTGTTTCAAGAAATTGGCAATACATTTCGTAACCAACCGCCGCAATATGACCGCTTTGCTGCGTGCCTAAAATATTGCCGGCGCCGCGAATTTCCAGATCACGCATTGCCAAATGAAACCCGCTGCCAAGATGGGCGTATTCCTCAATGGCGCGAAGCCGTTTTGCCGCTTGTGCATGGAGCATTTGATTCCGACCAAGCAGAAGATAACAATACGCCTGATACTTGTAACGTCCCACTCGTCCGCGAAGTTGATGTAAATCCGCCAAACCGTAACGATCTGCTTCGTCAATAAAAATTGTATTTGCGTTCGGAATATCCAGACCGCTTTCGATAATGGTTGTACTTAAAAGCATATCGAATTGATGATCCACAAACGCTTTCATTACTTCTTCCAATTCCTCGTCCGGCATTTGAGCGTGTCCGATTCCGATACGGCATTCAGGCACAATACGCTGAATCTGTTCCGCAAGTTCTTCAATATCATACACTCGATTATGAACGAAAAATATTTGACCGTTACGGTTTAATTCCCGCAACACGGCTGAACGAATCAACTCCTCATTAAACCGAACCACTCGCGTTTCCACCGCTAACCGATCTTCCGGCGGCGTTTCAAGATTGGAAATTTCACGGATTCCCAACAACGAAAAATGTAACGTTCGTGGAATCGGCGTTGCGGTCATGGTCAACACATCGACAGAATCCCGAAACAATTTTAACCTTTCCTTGTGATGAACGCCAAAACGTTGTTCTTCGTCAATCACCGCCAGTCCAAGATTATGAAACGAAATATCTGAAGAAACAATCCGGTGAGTTCCAATAACAATATCAATTGTTCCGGCGGCGAGATGTTCGATAATTTTTTTCTGTTCCATTTTTGTCTGAAAACGCGACAGAGCGGCAACAGTGATTGGAAATTCGCGCATTCGTTCGGAAAATATTTTGACGTGCTGTTCGGCGAGAATGGTTGTTGGAACCAAAACGGCAACCTGATAACCCGCGTCAACCGCTTTAAATGCTGCACGAATTGCCACTTCCGTTTTGCCGAATCCAACGTCGCCGCAAAGCAACCGATCCATTGGACGCGGAAGTTCCATATCGTGTTTAACCGCTTCAATGGCTAAGAGTTGATCGTTTGTTTCTCGAAACGGAAATAAAGCGTCAAATTCACGTTGCCAGTTGGAATCGGCAGGAAAGGCAATACCGGGTTTTGCTTCGCGGCGGGCTTGCAATTCGATCATCTCTTCCGCAAGATCAAAAACTGCTTCCTGAACCGCTTTTTTGTGACGCGACCAAAGTTGACTGCCAATCTTGGCAAGTTTCGGCTTGTATCGATTACCTGCAACATATTTTTGAACGAGACCGATTTTTGAAATTGGTACGTAAAGTACCTGAGAATCCGCAAAGTCCAAATGAAGATGTTCTTCTTCCTGTTGCCCTTTCATTAAAGTTTTAATACCGCGATAACGTGCAATACCGTACGCGACATGAACAACAAAATCACCCGGTTTAAGATCAAGAAACGAATCAATAACTTGTCCGAGTTGACGGCGTTGAGGACGACGAATTTCGTGACGCTCCAATAATTCCGAAACAGAAAGCAAAAGAATCGCGGAATGTGAAACAGAAAGCGGAATATTTGAAACGTGATGCTGTTGAGTATTTTCAGTTTTTGGTTCTTTTTTTGTACTTTTAATATTTTGTTTTCTGTTTTCTGTTTTCTGTAAAAGTTTGAATCCAGATGAAAGTCGTCCTTTGATGAAATAGAGCCGTGATTCTTTGAACGGTTTCAGATCCGCAAATAATTCGGTAAGACGTTTGATTTCCGCTTCGGTCGGACAAAAGAGATAAATTTCTTCCTGATCGCAACGATTGAGTTCCCGACATACAGTTTCGATATTTCCGTGTAACCGTTCTACCGAAGCAACCGGCAAATGAACGTGAACATCCTCCACCCCTTCGGCAAGATTGGAAAAACTTGCTGTCGGATGCTGCATAATTTGCCGCATTGTTTCAGAAAAATCAAGTAAATTTGTGTTCACGTGTTTTTTTTAATTATTTTATTGAGAACCTCTAAACATTCGTTTTTAATCACAAAATTATTTGTCTCAATTTGTCTCTAATGTTTCCTATGTCCTTAAAATAGTAAATAGAGACAAATGATTTTTAAATTAAATTTATATCTAGGAAAAGGTATTTTTAGAAATTCCCCATTGAAACAATATTTTATAAATTTTATAAATTTGAATCAAAGTTAATCGAACGGTCATGATCACTATCAGATTTGTTGCGATTATTACTTATCTCTTTTTCCTTATGTTGCGGAGTTGCCGGTGTCGTAGTTTTTAGCCCTGAGAAGAACGTTAAAATTATCATAGTAAAAAATATCAATGTTTTCAATAATCTCCCATGATAACGGTCTATTTTTTTAACTCAGGGCAATTTCTAAAAACTCATTTTTTGATCGACCGAAATCGGCTAAAATCAATTTTAGTCGATTTTAGTCGGTGAAGAAATAAGTTTTTAGAAGTTCCCTCCAGAGAACGCCAAGAGAGAAGTCCGCAGATGACGCAGATTTTTGGAAATCGACAGCGGCAAGCGGTGAAACGGTGAAATTGTTGCGTAAACGAATTGGTTTGAACAATTCCAGACTTGCATACATTGAATTGCCGTTGTAACGAGTATTGGAGTTGGCAACATTTCGATGTAATTCGTAATTTTGATGACCGTAAGCCAAAAACGTGTTGGCGAAAATTCCGGCAATTTCGGAAATTTTTAATCTTGAATAAATTCCGAACGTGTAATCGTCGGCTTCGATTTTTCCGTTCCAGTTATGGTTTGAAATATTCCAAGTTGAATCGGCTTTTCCTGTCCATGTAACAGTTGTATTTTCTAATTTGTCAACAAGAAGGACGAGCGTATTATCGGCGTCGTTTGTTGTTACGATCTTTTTATCAGCGCGAGTATTTTCGATTGAAAAACCGCCGTATTTGATTGTTATTGGCAGAATCAATGACGAAAAATTTGTCGTTCCGGTATTTTTTGCTAAAACGTAACATTGACTATCAACAACCGTATTACGAATATCAATTTCCGCAACAAAACCGGTAATTGCTCCGATTGTATTGAAATTCACGGTTGCATTTGTCTGATCAAGATTTTCAAACGCAAGTTTTCCATTGAGTGTAATGTTTCCGGTTCCGGTATTGATTTTATTTCCGCTTCCGATTGTTAAAAGAGTTGCGTTATTTTCCAAAGTAAACATTCCATTATTCCCGCTTGCTCCGTAAACCGCTTCACCTTTCAGGGCAAACGTTCCGTTGTAAACGGTTGTATTTCCGTAAATATACCGTTTTCACTTTAAAAACCGGTTTTATCTTTTCGTTTAACTCCGCAATTTAAGGTGTTTTTACATTTCAAAAAACGATTTTCAAAAGGGCGAGGGTATAAATGGGACAATCAGGACTGTTGGGACAAAAGATAGGCAAATTGCCGTCCAAACACAGGGGCAAGTCGGCTATCGCCGACGCGATGTGTCAGGCGAAACATCGCCTACCACGTTGCACTGGCGACCTTTTGGCAAGAGGTCGCCTATCTAAATCAGGTTGCCCACCGGATATTAACCAGACTGCTACCCAAAAAATTCTGAAATTATCAGTATTTTTTCTATTTATTTTTGCCTAACCTATTCAAAATAAAAAGGTTACGATGAAAATGATCACCTATGCAAAAATAAAAATAAAAGTCCTTTGGAACACCATACCGAAGGGGGGCTTGAAAAAGAAAAAAAATCAGGCACAATATTATCTCTTTCATGGTTTTTGATAATTTTAATGACCAATTCGTTAAAAAATCGTTAAAATTTGTCAAATTTGAGATTGAATAAACACAATAAATAAAACGGTTCGGAGCGGAAAATGGCTAAAATTCACACCATAACAGTAAAACTTCGCGATGCGTATGGTAAACGGCGAAATCGTCGGTTACGCGATACCGGTAATGTTCCGGCAGTCCTTTACGGGCATAAACAGACAGTTCAATCGTTGACCCTCTCAGCGGAAGAACTCGACGCCGTTGTCCGACACGGAAATAGGTTTGTCGAACTACAAGGCGATGTTAAAGAAAAAGCGTTTATTAAAGAAATACAATGGAATACGTGGGGAAATCAAATTCTTCATGTCGATTTCGCTCGAGTGAGCGAACATGAAAAAGTTCATGTTACCGTCCCCGTCGAATTACGCGGCGAATCGCCTGGTACAAAAGACGGCGGTGTGGTCAAGCATGTCTTACATTCCATCGAATTAGAATGCGAAGCCGCATCCGTACCGGAAAAAATTGACGTTAATATCAATCACCTCGAATTTAATCAAACCTTACACGTCAGCGATTTGGAACTGCCCGCCAGCGCAAAAGCGCTCATTGATGAAACCACTATCGTGGTGAGTTGTGCCTTGCCCGTCGAAGTTTCCGAAGAAGAAACCACACAAGGTGAGGAAGAACCGGAAATTATCGGACGTAAAAAGACCGAAGAAGAATCGGAAGAATGAAATTAATTGTCGGACTCGGAAATCCCGGCGCCAAATATCGGTTGAATCGGCACAATATCGGTTATTTAGTCCTCGCCGAACTTGCAGGACGTTCAGCGTTTAACACAACAGCAAACCGTCCAAAAACAAAGTTTCACGCCGATTTACTCGATGTTCGGGACACAGATGGAAATTCCGTTTTACTGCTCGCCCCAACCACTTATATGAATCGTAGCGGTTTGAGTGTCGGTGAAGCCGTCAATTTTTACAAAATTCCAAATGAAGAAATGTTGATCGTTTGCGACGATCTGAATTTGCCGTTTACAAAACTCCGGTTTCGCACCGAAGGCAGCAGCGGAGGACAAAAAGGGTTAGCCGATGTGTTGCGCGTTTTGGGAACAGAAAAGATTCCGCGTTTGCGAATCGGAATCGGTCAGCCGCCCGGTCAAATGGACGCCGCCGATTATGTGTTGATGAATTTCACCGAAAAAGAACGGATTGATCTGGAATTAACACTGAAACAAGCAGCAAACGCTGTCGAATGTTGGGTACATTTCGGTATTGCCGAAGCAATGAATAAATATAACTAACCATTTAGCTAATAACCATTAACTAAAATAAACTCGATTTTAACTCGAACCAGAACCCATTATTATGGCACAGAATGTTTACGAAGGGTTGTTTATTTTCGACTCCGACCTTTACGCAAAAGAACCGGACAATGTTTCCGGTCAGGTAACCCGTATCATCGAACAATTCGGCGGGGAAGTTCTCCTCAGTCGGCTTTGGGATGAACGGAAATTGGCTTATCCCATTAAGGGACGCCGTCGCGGAACTTATTGGCTCGCCTATCTGAAAATTGATTCGCTCAAAGTTAAAGAACTAACACGGCAATTTCAATTAAGTGATAGCGTGATTCGGTTTCTTTTTCTGCATGTCGATCCGCGTTTGGTGGAAACCTTAGTCGAACACGCCCGCGCCGGTCATCTCCACGCCGGAGAACAACAAGTCGATCAAATCGCCGAAGAAGAAATCCCAACCAATTCCCCATTCCTCGTGAAAGAAAGTGAGGAGGAGACAGAGGAAACTGGCTGAGCGTAATAATTCATGATAATTCATGAAATTTTCGTGTATTTCATAGTCAATTCGCAAACAATAGTTGGTATGTCTCAGGAGAGCATAAAACCCTTGTATTTTGTTTATCAATTTCAAATGAAAAGTTCCAACCATGAAATTCATAATGTTCAAGAGAATTATTTTTCAACTACATTGCATAAAAATTCATGGATAAAATGAATTATTGGAAGGTCCTTATAAGAAAAGTATAGATGTTTTTTCCCTCCGTCTTGGCAAGAAAAGAAAAACATGTAAAACCGTATTCCAGTAGGCGAGTTGGACGAAGTTCCCCAAAATTAGTATCGTCGAGTGAATCAAAATTACTACGCGAACATAGTTTTTTGACTCGTGACGCCCAAGAAGCAGAACGTAAAAAATGCGGTCTCCGAAAAGTTCGGAGTGGTACACAGCTCCCAAAACGTTAATGACCTTTAATCAAAAATAGAAAATTGAACAGTATGAAATATGCTCATTACATTTGAAAATCTGATTGTATGAACACGTGATAAATATGTTCCATACTTAAAATCAAGTAGTTTTTTGAAATTGAAATAAAAAACGAAGCCGGATTTTAAAAATGTAGAGAGAATATGATAATGAGTTTCCGTTTAGTTTATCAAAATTTTCCCAAAAGGAGAAGTAAAAATAAATGAAAAATACGATTATTTTTTCGCAATAATTTCGTTTACGTTTTCTGTCTCTTGTTATTATTGCGATATTTTTTTGTGTAGGAATATTTTGATGAAAAAGATTATTGTATTTTTTTATATCAAGTGAGAATGCTTGTCCTTTTCCTCGTCATTGTTTTTTATAACAGTCATTTTATATTTGCCAATCAAGACGGATTTGATTTATTTGTTAAAGCCTGTCAATATCGAGGTCATAATCCGTCCATGATATTTTCCGGTTATGCGGAGATAATAACGACATCACGATCAGAACCGCAAATTTCTAATGAAACCAAATGCATTTTGTACCCAAACAGTTGCTCTGGGTACGGTTTATGCTGGTGAGTTTCATGAAGTATCAATTCACGGTGATATACCGTTTTCACTTTAAAAACCGGTTTTTGAAATGTAAAAACACATTAAATTGCGGAGTTAAACAAAAATATAAAACAGGTTTTAAAAGGAAAACGGTATAACAAAAGATGTTCTTGAATTTGTCGCTAAAGCTTTCATCGCCCACCATAAACGCTTGAAACCCGAAGCGGTTCACAAAGCATTAACCCCCATTTTTAATGAAGGGGAAAAAAATATGATAACAACAATTTTTGATGAAATCAGAGCAGAAGGTAGAGCTGAAAGTGAAACGAGAGGTACGGTAGCATGTCAAAATATGGTTTTGACGGCGTTGCGTAAAAAATTTAAACAATTTCCGTACCTATTGAATCGGCAATCCGTAAAATGTCCGACCCGATTGCCTTAGAATCGTTGATTTCCGATGTTATCGAAAGTCAGACGTTAGACGAATTTGAAAATGCTTTAATATAAAAATTGAAGCGCTTCACGCGGAATTGAAGCGTAAAAACATTCCTGTATCCGAACTAAAACGGACATGGAATGGATTCAATATCAAAGAATTTTACATCAAAGACAATAACTGTTGCGTTTTTTAAGTTTTACCGAAACAGAATAAACGTTTTTTACTATTATTTCATTTTTTGGAGGAGCATTTATGGCAAGTTTCAACAGAGTCATATTAGTTGGGAATCTGACACGAACTCCCGAATTGCGTCATATTCCGTCGGGAACTGCTGTAACCGATATCGGTTTAGCGGTTAATGATCGCCGGAAAAACCTTGCGGGAGAATGGGTTGATGAAACGACGTTTGTCGATATCACGCTATGGGGACGGACGGCGGAAATTGCCGCTGAATACCTGACCAAAGGTTCGCCCGTCTTAATCGAAGGACGGTTAAAACTGGATACATGGGAAGCGGACGGACAAAAACGTTCGAAACTAAAAGTGATCGGCGAAAAAATGTCCATGTTAGGCAGCGGAGGAAATCGTAACGAAGAAGGATCGTATTCCCGACCGGCTTCCAATTCCTATTCGTCGTCGTCATCAACTGCCCGACCTCAACAATCGCCGCAGGATTATTATGATGTCCCACCGGAAGGTGATGATGTTCCGTTTTAATTTAATGAAACATTACAGACAACTTCTGAAAAACTTTCAGCAAAAAATTATTTTCGATTTCGGTCGAATTTAGTTGATTTCAGTCGATTTTATCCCGCAAGATAAAACCCGAATATTTCTAACCTATTTAAAACCTATTAACATTGAAAACCGAACCCTTTTTGAAAACTATGACAGTTCTTAGAAACAAACGAGCCCGTTGTCAATACCGGACAAGCAAACGTTTACCGCAAGGCAAAAGCGGCGGAGTCCAATTGTTGTTGATTCAAACGATTGATCCGCTTGGACGGCAAGGCGATATTGTCGAGGTAAAACCCGGTTACGCAAATAATTATTTAATTCCTCAAGGTCTGGCGACTGTGGCGACGGATCATCATAAACGGATGATTGAGAAGCACAAAGCCCAATTAGCCGAAATTCAGAAAAAGCGTTTGGTGGGTCTGCAGTCATTAGCGGACGAAATTCGTACCAAGCGTGTTTCTATCGAAGCCAACGCCAATGAAGAAGGGCATCTTTATGGTTCGGTTGGTCCTGATGAAATCGTTAAGGCATTGCGCGGCGAAGGTATCGTGTTAACGCCGGATCAGGTTCGTCTTTCCGGTCCGATTAAAGAACTGGCGTTGTACACGGTTCGGATTTATCTCGGTCACGGCATCGAAAGCGAATTAAAAGTTTGGGTTGTTCCCGCTGTTGCTGAGAAGTAAAACCGCTTTCTATAAATTAAAGGGGAAATCTCTAAAAATTAATTTTATTTCGATTTTGGTTGATTTCAATTGACCGAAGTCGAAATAATTTGTCAAAATGATTAGTTGTCAAAGATCAAAATTCCATTGACCGATGAATCTCCGCATTGTGGGTTTAAATCATAGATCGGCGTCGATTGAGTTGAGAGAACATTTAACGTTTTCTCCGAAACAGATTGCCGAAGCATTGACTGTTTGGCGTAATACAACCGCCGATACGGAGGCGGTTCTTCTTTCGACGTGTAATCGTACAGAATTTTATGTTGCTTCGGCGAACGATATTGTGTTACCGTCAACTGAGCGGCTGCTTAGTTTTTTGCTACAACAAAAGGAAAGTCCTGAAAAAGGGTTTACGTTGGCGTCTCAAGTTTTTACGCTTGACGGTTTGGACGCGGTGCGGCATCTTTTTTCGGTAACGTCGGGACTGGACAGTATGGTTCTTGGCGAGGTTCAGATTTTTGCGCAGGTGAAAGCGGCTTATCAAACCGCGTTGGATTATGAAACGGTGGGACCTTTGACGCACGCTTTATTTCAAATGGCGTTCAAAACAGCGAAAGATATTACGGTGGAAACGGAAATTCATAAGCATCGGATCAGTATTCCGAGTATTGCGGTTGCCGATTTTGCGCTTCGGATATTCGGGCGGATTGACGATAAACGGATTTTGATTTTCGGAGCCGGAGAAATGGGACGAGAAACGTTACGTTATCTTGTCGAATACGGAGCCAAATCAATTACCGTACTGAATCGTCATCGCGACCGTGCCGAACATCTTGCAACGGAATTTAACGGTGTTGTCGGCGATTGGAAAAACCGGTTTGAAATGATGATTGACGCGGATATTATTGTTTCAACGGTAAGAGCGTCGGAACCGATTGTCACCCTGAACGATTTCCGCAATATTGAACCGCAACGTTCCGAGCGAATATTATTTGTTCTTGATCTGGCGGTTCCGCGAAATTTTGAACCGAAAATCCGCGAATGTCCCGATGTTCATCTTTATTCGATTGACGATCTTCAGGAAATTTGCGACAAAAACCGTGAAGAGCGGAACAGTGAAATTCCGAAAGCGGAAAAGATGATTTTGCTGGCGGCAAAAGATTTTGTACAGGAAATGAATCATCGTCAAAACGGTGAAATGATTCAAAAACTCTGGCAGCGTTGGACTCTGACGAAAGATGCGGAACTTCATCGGTTGTTCAATAAACTGCCTGATCTGACGGAAAAAGAGCAGGCGGAAATTCGTCACGCTTTTGACCGTTTGATTGGTAAATTTTTGCATCCGCCCTTGGAATCGCTTCGTAACGAATCCAAAGACGGAGTTCCTCATAAACTGCTCGACGCGCTCGCAAGACTCTTTCATTTACGCGACAATAATTAGCCGAATGAAAATTAAAGAAATCGATGATAACACTTTTGTCGAAACACAAATTTACCTTAAAGATTATTTAGTAATATATCAGTGGAATATTTTTTACACGTATGAATATTGGACAAATAACCTCATTTACACCTGATTTTCTTAACGATTGTTTAAAAACAACCTCAGTAGCCAAAGATACAACATAGA
>JAIRLW010000493.1 GCA_031259095.1 Planctomycetaceae bacterium
CCGTTTACTTTTTTCCCATTCGGTAAGTTCGGAGTAAAATATCGTCGGCGTCGGCGAATTGTTCGAGCATGTCGGCTTCGACAACAAACACCATCACCGATTGTTGACCGTCTTTATCCGTCATCAGATTGTAAATCCAACGAAGTGATAATTCCTCAACTGTTCCGTCAATCAACACCGTAAAAACTTTATATCCTAATCTGTTGGTATGTTCTTCGGCAGCAACAACTTTGCCGAAATTTTTCCCGAGACCATCAGCTAATTCTTTCTTAAACTTATCCAGTGTGGTCATCGTTTTGAGATCGACTTTGCCCATGTCGGCAATGTTACACTGAGCAACAAGTTCGCCTTTGTGTAACTTGCGGAGAATGGTCGTTTGCGGATCATCTTGGAAAACATACCAGTCACGGTCATGCGAAAACTGCCAAGGTCCTTTACCGCCGTTGTATTTGAGTTTCAGAACACTGTCGGTTGGTTTGACATTGATATTACTTATGGCGTTGTCGGTTAGTACTTGCGGGGCTTCAATCGGTGAAATTTTAACCTGAAGCCGCGCCACCAGATCAAGACCGGGACCAACATGTCCGATAGAACGGTTTTCTTCAATTAAAAGACCGAGCCAGTTAATTCGTTGCGCAATCAGATCAAACTGAAATTTAGCCCGAATGGACATTTCGGTTGCCGCCCCGAGATAAACGCCGCTCACATCCCCCACCACTTCGATCATCGCCATTTTGTCCGCAACCGCCGTCAACACCGCTTCTACATTACTTTCCGTTACCGCGTCAACCGAAAGGAAGGAACGGAGAACACTGTCGGAAATTTTCCACGTGTCGCCAACACGCATTTCCTTGTTCGGCAGAAGACGGTCAAGCGTTAAGGTGTTGCCCGGCAAGTCTTCGATCAAGAGTAATTGCTCGCCGCGTAACGAACCTCGCGGCGAAAAAAGCGACACTTTATCGCCCTCAAGCGAACAAACAATCGTTTGTAATTCCTCATCAAGTTCCGGCATCTTAACCTGATCGCCGATTTTCATTTTCGACTTGGCAAGATTATATTGTCGGATACTGACCAACGGACCCGTCGAAAGTGAAAACTGATCAACACGCTCTTCATACCGGAAACCGGCAACCACTTCCATTTTATCGGTTGTTGCTTTGAGTTCATTCGAAACCTGTTTGACGTCACCGGTTACTTCGAGCAATGTTTCAACTAAATCGGTTGAACCACGTTGACGACTGCTTTTCAAAAGAAATTTTTCTTCTGAAATTCTTGAAACATTGCCGGAACCATTTGTTGCCGGTTCTGTTTTTTCGGGAAGCCGAACTGCGGAAACCGGACGTTGAACGATTGTTTTCTGAACCAGTTTTGGGTCTTCCAGATTTGTTGGCGGAACAGGCGCCGGACTATTTTGTTCCGACTCTTTCGTTTTGCTCGATTTACCCCAAATAACTCCTTTACCGGAACCTTGTTGAGCAACTTTGACCGGCGAATCGACTTTCGTTTCGATATCGTCATTATCGACAGCTTTTGCAGACTCTATGTCTTGTGTGTTTTCTCCATTTTCAGCGCCTTTACTTATTGCGGCAATTAAAACCGCAGAGAGTAAAAGGGCGATAAAAAAAGTCCAATCAACTAACGATTTAAGACAAAATCGAGATCGCATTTTTCGTATATCCTCCATTTTAGCGAGAACTATTTCCATGTTAGGTTATTTTTATGTCGTTGAAAACATTCTTTTGGGTTTATCGTCAGTAAGGTTATGCCGACTTTGACGGAAATGACGAAAATAACGGAAGAGAATTAAGAGAAATCAGAAAATGAATAAAATGACATTGAAGGCAACCTTTCTGATGGTAACTTCTAAAAACTCATTTTTTGATCGACCGAAATCGACTAAAATCGATTTTAGCCGATTTCGGTCGATTTTAGTTGGTGAAAAAATAAGGTTAGAGAAAAGGTCTAATATACGGGTTTTCCCTCACAGTTGCGTCGGTGGTCGGCGGCAGCCGATGCGATGTTTCGGCGAAACATCGCCTACCTAATCAAGAAAAATCATTGTCTCTCATGTCCCATTTGTCTCACTTGTCCCCAATGTCCCTAAAATTTCAGTGTAAGAACATTGGGGACAAGTGGGACATGAGAGACAAAGGGGACGAGCAAAAAGAATTTTTTTATTTGGTCTTGACAGACTGTCGTAATTGGTTATTATACTGATTACTTTGAATTGGAATTTAAAAGTATTGTAATATATCAGTGGAATAATTGTTTGTTTTTTGCAAATACTTAATTCCAATCAACTTACATCAAATTTTATGTTTTAAACCGTGAAATGACGTGTGTTCTTAACTGATTATTACATAAGAACTTACGTTAAAGACGCAAATTCCGCTGATAGATTACAAAGTATTTATTTGCTTGTTGTCGCATCGTGGTGATTGAGACGGACTCTTTTGAAGTCTCTGCTGTTCCCAATCAGAATTTGATTGTCGCCGAACACCGGTGGCCAATTCATTCGACAAACACGTTGTTTCCGGCAATTTATTGACTCTCGCAGCATCTTTTTGATTTTGTATGTTCTTCACAATTAAAAAGAGCTTTAGTCATTAGGATGGACTTTCACAAAACCTTTTGGAAATTGAGACCGGATAAATCATTCCGTTGATCGCCGTTGCTCCAAACACTCAACGTAATACCCCAACAGTTACACTATTACCGAATGTTCGTCTTTCGTATATTGTTTTTTAGGATATTGTTCCAATTCCTTGTCGGATATTGGAGTTTCATTGTTAAATTGTGTTACCGCCAAGTTTTCTTGAACACTCTTTGCGGTATTCTTTTGATCATCACCAACCAGGTGTCTTTACATGCCAAGAAATCACTCTAACATGCACAGAAATAACTCTAACGGAAACCGTTACAACGCTCGAAACAACCGAAACGGCGGCGGAGGCGGAAAACCGCGTTCCGCTCCAAACAGCGGCGGAGGCGGTCAGAAAAATAATTTTAAGAAAGCAAAACCCGGCGGCGCTCCCACCGGTGTGATGGAAGTCGGCGATCCAAACGCCTACTACGAAACCACCGGCGCATTGGAATTACATCCTAACGGTTATGGTTTTTTGCGTGATCCCAACAACGATTATGCCCGAATTATCACGGATCCGTTCGTGCCGGGCAGTATGATCGAGAAATATGGATTTCGCGAAGGCGTACTCATTAGCGGTTTAATCCAGCCCGGTACCAAAACCCAAGGTCCCAGAGTTCGTGAAATTCGGGATGTTGACGGCATTTCGGCTGATGACTATCCGCGCATCAAACCATTTGATGAACGCACGCCCATCAACCCCGAAGAATGGCTTCGACTCGAAACCGGTCCCCAACCGCTGACCACGCGCGTCATGGATATTCTTACTCCACTCGGAAAAGGTCAACGCGCCTTGATTGTCGCACCGCCCCGAAGTGGAAAAACAATCTTGCTTCATCATATTAGTCAGGCAATTGTTAAAAATCATCCCGACGTTAAAGTAATCATTCTTCTGGTCGATGAACGTCCTGAAGAAGTTACCGACTTCCGGCGTGCGGTCAACGCCGAAGTGGTTGCAAGTAGTCTGGATCGGGAAATCGAATCGCATGTCCGACTCGCACAACTCGTCGTGGAACGTTGCCGACGTTTAGCCGAAATGGGAAAAGACGTCTTTTTGTTGCTGGATTCAATCACCAGACTCGCAAGAGCCTTCAATAAATGGGTTGGAAACACAGGACGAACTATGTCCGGCGGAGTGGATATCAAAGCAATGGATATTCCTAAAAAACTCTTCGCAACCGCACGCGCCTTTGAAGAAGGAGGTTCACTCACCATCGTTGGAACTGCTCTCATCGAAACCGGAAGTCGTATGGACGACCTGATTTTTCAAGAGTTTAAGGGAACCGGTAATATGGAACTCGTTCTCGATAAGAAATTAGCGGAACGTCGGATTTGGCCCGCCATCGATATTGGTCTATCTGGAACTCGTCGCGAAGAAAAACTCCTGCCTCCAGATATATTGCACGCCGCCACACTGATCCGCCGAACGCTTTCCTCCAGAAATCCCACCGACGCTATGGAAGCGCTCACCACAAGACTTCTGAGATCAAACTCCAATGCCGAATTCTTTTTCCAATTTCTCAAAAGCGCACAATCAAGATTGGATTAATTGGTTAAGGGATAGAAAATTAGGTGTTGGGTAAGAATTAAGCGTCAGGGAACAGAATCCCCGAATGATATTGAGGATACATTTCACGAATTGGGAATTTCCAAACTGAAATAGGAAGTTCCCTAACTGAATTCGGAAAGCCAATAATTGAGTTTGGGAAGTTCAAAAATTCGTAATATATCAGTGGAATCATTGTAACTACTTCTTTTCTGCATTTTCCGCGAAATGTTGCGTATTCTGCGTTCAATTTAAACGCAAAATACGCTGAATATCGCAAAACACACAGAATATAGGAAAAACAACGGAATTGTTAAAAAATAAAATAATCCGCTGATATATTACGAATTAACTAATTCTAACCCAAAATTAACTAATTCTAACCTGGAATTAACTAATTCTAACCCAAAATTAACTAATTCTAACCCACAATTAACTAATTTTACGCTGAGCTTTTCAGAATTGGGCGTAATTTTGAAGAACATTACATCTGTTTTGTTCGATGTGTGAATTTTGTTTTATCAAAAATTTTACAACGAGGAGAATTTTATGGTATCAAAGAGAGATTGGCTTCCTGGTTCGCGTGCGGATCAGATTTCGATGGCGAAGGATTGGTTGCTCCTTTTGGATCGTCCGACGCCTTGGGGGGGGTCCGTCAACTCCCTATTGTCCCTTAGATCAAAGGACTTTAGGGACAAAGACGCCGCCCTGCAAGGGCAAATACTTTTTTAACCTCAAACGAAAATTCCACTGATATATTACAAAAATTCTTTAACTTAAAAAGGAATTAAGATCATGATTCAGAAATTGAATTTGTTCCGAAATGTTGTTCCGGTTGTATTTTTTATGACTGGGATGTTTATGTTGTCGATGTTTCCGGTTTCCGCTCAGGTGACCACGCCGGATCGCGGAGTTTATTACGGCGGTTCCGTGTTGGGCGGTATCGAAATTGACGTCGAGGGGCTTATCAAAATAGTCCCCAAGAAAAAAATGGAAGAGGTTGGGAAAATTCTTACTAAAGTTATTGAACCAATTCCAACCGGCTTAGACGAAAAAACCTCTATCCGAAAAATCTCGCTCAAAAAATTAAACGCCCAAATCTGTCAAACCATCGAACAACGAATAGAATTTTCCGATTCTATCCGTTATCTTGGCGGTTTAACGTCTATTCGTTACCTTGTGGTTGTTCCTGAAGAAAACGACATTCTCTTGGTTGGAACTTCCGAGTCGTGGCAAGCCGATTCCTACGGAAATATTGTCGGAAAAACATCGGGATGTCCTGTTTTTCGCTTGGAAGACTTGCTGACTGTTTTCCGTGCATGGAATAATCAATCACGTCCTTCCGTCATTACCTGCTCCATTGATCCAACAAAAGAAGCATTGGTCAAAATTGCTCAAGTTGATCAATTTCCGGTGGTGGACAGAAATAATGTGGAAGCATTTGCCAACGCTCAGGAAATCGCTTACGGGAACAATGTGGTAACACTGCAAGGCGTTCCAAAACAAAGCCGGTTCGCTATGATTTTGGCAATCGCCGACTACAAGATGAAACAAATTAGTCTTGGACATATTCCGTCTCCGGTTCGTAGTTTGCCGAGTTACGTTAGTTTGATCGGGGGAAGTCAAAAACAAATCAACCCAAGATTCTGGCTCGTGCCGGAATACGGAACGGTTTCTCACGATTCCAAAAAATTAACATGGCAATTCAGTGAGGTCAAAGTAAAAGCGTTGACCGAAAACGAATATTTCGATTCCCGAAGCAATTCTTTCCAACCTGTTGGAAAACTTGACCGAGCCGCGCTCAACTGGTGCAACAAAATGACCGCAAACTACGATGCTCTTAGTAAAGTCGATCCGATTTTTGGTGATTTACGAAATTGTATGGAGTTGGCGATTACGGCGGCGTTGATCCGCCAAGAAAGTTTACTCGAAAAAGCAAACTGCAAACTAAACGCTTTCGAAGACGCAACGTTGCTCAAACCGGTCGCGTATCCGGTTCCAAAAACAGTGCCAAGCCGTGCGGCAATCGCAAAGAATGGACGCTCATACGTGGTGGCGTGCGGAGGAGTTGAAGTCAACCCGTTCAACACGCTGCAAAATCCCAAACTCGATAGCAATATCGATAACCAAAGAAATGATCTCGTAAAAACAACCGGAAATAACTGGTGGTCAAAATAATTGCCGGCAACTTTCTTTCTGTAGAAAGTTGAAAAAAACGACATAATTGTCATAACATGTACCAATGAGTGTTGTTTAACCGATTATATTTCACGGAATTTTGTATGACCTGTTTTCTTTTGACGATCAAGACGATATGATTTACGATAATGTTTCGTTTTTTTTTGATTGTTTTGGAATAATGGAGGAGATGCTTCAGTGCCTATTCAATTGAAATGTCCCAACGGACACCATTTATCCGCAAAGGAATCCAATGCCGGTAAAACAGGCAAGTGTCCTGTTTGTAAAGCGACGGTAAATATTCCTTTACATCAAAAAGTAATTACTGACAGCGCTGTTGTGAGCATTTTGAGTGACTCGAGCAGTGTTAAAAAAGACAAAATGGGAACAACCATTTCGCCAAACAAGAAAAAATCTGTCGTTTCATCTTTGGGGCAGTTAAGCAGTTCGTCGTCTTCGGTATCGCCGCATATCCGGCTTTGTCCGAATTGTGAGCGGGAAATCGATATGGGTTATCATATTTGTCCCCATTGCCATACCTACATCACTGGTCTAAACGATTTCTGAACCTTTTAGAGATTCCTTTATTTGTAATAAATCAGCGGAATATTCCAAAACGTCTTTTAACAGTTTCCGCAAACCTTATTTTCAACCTAATTTTTCCGAACAAAACGATTTACCAAAAAAACCTCAGTAGCAATGAATCCCGCCAAAACCGACCTCATTACCTTATTACCTCATGATTCGTTTACGTTTTTAATGAGGTAATGAGGTTGGATACATGTTGTATCTTTGGCTACTGAGGTTGTTTGTCCAATATTCAGACGGGTTAAAAATATTCCACTGATATATTACCTTTATTTTTATTTTTATTTTCACTTTCATTGTCAAACACGCCATTCTAAAACCTCTATATGACTATTCGCTTTGGAACACGCGGCAGTGTTTTAGCGCGTTGGCAAACTCATTGGTGTGCCGACCTGCTCGAAGAAAAAAACATCAAGTCTGAAATTGTTGTTATTGAAACATCCGGTGATCGGGTTCAAGATCAATCTATCGTAAACATCGGCGCTCAGGGAGTTTTTACCAAAGAGATTCAACTGGCATTATTGCGTAATGAAATTGATGTTGCGGTACATAGTCTCAAGGATTTACCGACGGAACCGGTTAACGGTCTTGTGTTGTCGTCGGTTCCGCAACGCGGTGCATACCGTGATGCTTTCCTTAGCCGCAAAGCAACGGTCATCGATGAACTTCCCAAAAATTCACGAATCGGAACTGGAAGTCTTCGCCGAAAAACACAGATTATCCATCGTTTCGACGATAAATTTCAGATTGACGAAATACGCGGCAATATTGAAAC
>JAIRLW010000506.1 GCA_031259095.1 Planctomycetaceae bacterium
TTTTTGTCCGTCAGGATGCGATAGCAGAAAATCTCCATAAAACCAGCCTATCATGGATTTTTTAAAACCATATCAACATCTGTGGTGAGGATTATTTCAAGGAACGATAGGTTATCGCATCCCGTCAAAGAATATAGTCATTTATTGATTAACAGTTCATTAGAAATATCGAATGTAAAAAAATTTCATGCAAACATCCGAAAAGCGGTTCAATTGCCACATACTGGATCGCTCCTTCCCTTGGCTATAGCATTATTCGTTTTGAATGTCAAGATAACGAAGGCTGCATGGATTTAACGGAACTTCAAGTTGCCAAAGATGCCAAATCCGGCATCTGGTTTCCTGTTTCAAGTCATTTTACAAGGTTGTACCAAGGAAAATTGGAATTGTCGGAAAAATTAAAAATTGAAATCATCTCACTGAATCAGAGTTTGGATATTTCTTATTTTACACCGGAAAAAATGGAGGTTCCTGTCGGAACTTTTGTCACGCTGCCGCCGGAATCAACGATGCAAAATTACTACTGGGACGGTGAAAAAATCGTTGGCGAAAACGGTTCGGTGTTTGATACGAGAAAATCCGACAAGGAAAATCGTTCCACTCGACTTCGCGTTCTCTTGATCGCGGCGGGACTTGCAATGATCAGCATTGCCTGTTTCCGAAAATACTTGGATTACAAAAACCGATTTTCAAACAATAAAAGATGATGCTCTGAAATATCGAATTTTTGCAAGCAATATTTCAGCGAAGCTTGTGTTTTGAAAACCTTATTTTCCCTTGTTCTTTAACAAAACTGCTTCAGTTACCAAAGAACAAAAACAATCATCTTATGACATGATCAACCTGCGTATTCTTAAAAAGCAAGAGAGAAAATACATAAATACAGGTTAATAAAACCAAAATCATGTCATAAGGTTGGAATTTTATGTAAATCATTGTCACTGAGGTTGTTTTGTTGTGAATAAGGGAAAAATAAGTTTTTTTGAAACAGTTAAAATGTGTTCATTATCAATCGGCTGAATAACTCACAACGTTTTCGGTTGAAAACGAAACATGATAACTTTGGCTTTGTAATCGTCTTCGAGGAAAATAATGTATTCACCGTTGGAACGGAGGTGTGCGCTGAGACATTCGCGCATGTCTTGTAATCCGATTTCGCCGACCGTTTTCGGAGCGGGTTCCATAAACCCAACCGGTGAACCATCCTCCATTTTGTAAACTTAAACATGTCCCGTTGAAAATTTCGCAACTTTTGACGCACCCGTATAAGGAACAAACAGGTACTCGCCGGCAATGTCAAACCCCATCGGTTCGCACGACTCATGCCCTTGCGAACCGGTAACATAAGGAAGTACAATTTTCCAGCGAAGTTTTCCTTCGGTCTTACCGGTTGCGTTTCCTTTAAGAAAATGATCGTAACGGCAAACAACCGGTCCCATTGGTTTCCAATGTTGATTTTTATGTTCTACGCCGTTCATTTCCGCACAACCGCCAAGATACAACGTGTCGGACGCAACATCGTAACGAATCCGTTTGACTTGTTTTAATTCGGCGGGATGCGGGAAAACATCAAGGTTTTCGTAATTCCAAACCGGATTGCCGATTTTGTCAAATCCTTGAAAACGAAAACGACGGATTCCGCTTTTCAAAGCCGCTTGCCAAATATCGCCGTTCCTATCAACCCACCAACCCTCAATTGCCGGAGCGTCATTTTTCTGAGATTGAAATTCTTTCGGATCCATAAACAGTTGTAAACTTCCTGAAAATGAACTTCGCCAAATCCATTCTCCCTGTTCCGGCTGACCGGGAAGCCAATCGTTTTGATCGTTGATGTGCCGCTGCGAAAAAAGTGCAACTGCAATATTCGACGCATGTTGTTTATCTTTGTCCAACAGATAAACCTGAAGAAACCGTCCGTTCATATCATTGACAAACAACAAGCGTTTTCCGTTAAGATTCCGCACCCAAACGCCGCCGGAATCTTTAATGTTCAATCGCGGGTCACGAAAATAATCCTTTGAATTGTTAGACGGCGAATCAGTTTTCCATCGGGGATCAGGACAATAGACGGTACTGCCGAGAAAGGTTGCTTCTTCGCCAATCGGTTGGGAATAATCTAATTTGAAACGTTCTTCTTTTGTAAACGCCAATGTTTCATCATTTGGGTCGAGTGTTGCGCAATCAATAAACTCCAATCCGAACAACCGCCAGTTTAATTTCCAACGCAATAACTTTTGAGCAAGTTCTTGATGATAACTAAAATTTTCCCGTTGCGGCGGAAGTTCTTTTGCTGCGGGTTGATCGGCGAAAGAATACGATTCGAGAATTGTTCCGCCGCCGTTGGTTGCCCAATTGCCGGCAACATAAACGTTGCCGTGGGCGTCCGCGCCGATTGCCGTAATGTTGCAAAATGTTTGTTCCGCAAAATCTCCGTTCTTTCTCGCCAAAAACGGTGCGCCGAGCATCAAACGTTCCGACGGAACAGCAGGATTTCCCCAAACATAATCAGAACCGTTTTTTTCAAGAAAAATCACATTTTGAAAGATACCTGATATTGCAACAAGCAGACGTCCTTTGTGATCGAAACAAAACGCCGACGGAAGGAAATTATGCGGAAAATTTTCTTCGGCATTTTCGGGAATTTCGATAGGACAATGAATCACATTTCTACCGGATTGATG
>JAIRLW010000647.1 GCA_031259095.1 Planctomycetaceae bacterium
CAAGATATACTGCCCTTTCAGGGCGATTTTATTGGGGATTCTTACCCGCCGCGTTGCGGCGGGCTGGCTTATGTTGCCCTTTCAGGGCGAATACTTTTTTAACCTCAAACAAAAACTCCCTGATATATTACGCCTCTTTTATATTAGTGTAAAAGTACGTGTAATATTAAAAAAACTTTAATTTACAGTGTTTAATTTCTGTACTTTTAGGAAAGTACAGTTATCTTATACTACTATAAAATAAAAACAAGTGGGTCAATGTATTACCACAGATTTTGAAACCTTCATGGAAAATTCCACTGAAATATTTCCTTTTTTCTAAATTATTTCTATTTTCAACACTCTACTATTCAAAATTTATCCAATCGGTTAAAATAACGCGACGTGAAATTTTTCCATTAACCCGAATAACATTAATATTCATAATGAACAGCGACCATGAACATTTTATTTGCTTGTAGTGAAGTCGCCCCTTTTGCCCGAACTGGCGGTTTAGCCGATGTTTGTGCTTCACTTCCAACCGCGCTGGCTGAACTCGGACATCATCCTACCCTTTTTCTTCCAGCGTATCGTAGTGTTTTCACTTGCGGAGAATCTATTGAAGAAACCTCTGTCCGATTTCCTGTTCCTGTCGGTCAACGAACCATTCTTGCCGAACTCTGGAAAGGAACGCTCAAAGGTACTGAAATTCCAATCTATTTCGTCCGGCAGGATCACTATTTCGACCGTCTCGAACTTTATTCCGAAAACGGTACGGATTATAACGATAATTGTGAACGTTTTGTGTTTTTTAGCCGTGCTGTGATGGAATCGATTGCCGCGTTGAACCTTTCTGTCGATATTCTCCATTCAAACGACTGGCAAACCGGACTCATTCCGGCTTATCAGGAAATTTTGTACCACGACAAAAACAGTTATGAAAAAATCGCTACCGTTCACACCATTCACAATTTAGCCTATCAAGGAATTTTCTGGCATTGGGATATGTTGCTGACCGGAATTGGTTGGGAACATTTTACCTACAATCAGATGGAGTTTTACGGTAAACTGAATCTGATGAAAACCGGCGTTATGTTTGCTCATGGTATTACGACGGTAAGTCCTCGTTATGCGTTGGAGATTCAATCGTCTGCGTTTGGTTGCGGCATGGAGTCGGTTCTCCAATACCGAAGCCCAATGCTTCGCGGTATTTTAAACGGCGTATGCACCAAGCGTTGGAACCCGTCAACCGATCACTATATTGCCGCGCCGTTTGACGAAACAACCGTGTTTGAAAACAAACCAATTTGCAAACAGGATTTACAAACCGCCTTGGGATTGTCGGTTCAACCGGATACGCCATTGGTTGGAGTGGTGAGCAGGTTTGCCTATCAAAAAGGAATCGATCTGATTGCCGAAGCCATTCCGCTTTGGGTTGAAAAACACGGTGTTCAGTTTTGTTTGGTTGGAAAAGGCGACGCCGTTTTGGAAACACGTTTGAACGAACTCGCGCAACGTTATCCGCAAAATGTTGCGGTGCGGTGTGAATTTTCCGACGAATGGGCACATAAAATCGAAGCCGGTTCCGACATTTTTCTCATGCCCAGCCGTTATGAACCTTGCGGATTAAATCAAATGTACAGCCAACTTTACGGGACAGTTCCAATCGTTCACGATACCGGCGGTCTTGCAGATACGGTGGTCGATCTCAACGATGAAACATTACTCAACGGCACTGCAACCGGATTCTCCTTTTATGCCGATTCCATGCACGATCTCAATACCGCGATCTGGAGAGCATTTGATGTTTACCGGAACAAAAAGGACGTCTGGAAACGTTTAATACAAAACGGCATGAGACAAAACTGGTCATGGTCAAAAAGCGCGGAACAATATATTCGGTTTTACGAAAAATTGCGAAGCAAAAAATAATTGATAATCGATTGGCCTCTGTGGACAGATGGCAATTTAAGACCAAAACGGTTGGCAATAACTAAGTAACTAATTGCCGTAATTTAATTAATAAGGATTACAACAATGTCCGATTTAGCTGAAGCCCTTTCATCGTGCGACGATTCGTTAACTCTACAATTAATTCAGGAACGTTTGAACGCCGGAGTTCCTGCTACCGAAATTGTTGCGGAATGTAATACTGGAATGACTCAACTCGGAGAACGTTTCGATCAAGGAGAAGCGTTTATTCCTGATTTAATGTTTTCCGGCATGATTATGAAAAAAGCAATGGAAATGCTGCAACCATATCTCGAATCAGGTCGGGAAACGTCCGAAAAAAAGAAAACTCTTGTTATCGGAACAGTCCAAAACGACATTCACGACATCGGAAAAGATATAACGGCAATGCTGTTTCGCAGTCATGGTTTTCGGGTTATTGATCTTGGCGTTGACGTAACGCCGGAAAAATTCGTAATGTCCATTCAGGAACATCAACCGGAATTTGTCGGTTTGAGTCTGCTTTTGACTACTTGTTACCAATCGGTAATCAATACGGTTCAAGCGATAGAATCGGCTGGACTTCGCAATCAGGTTAAATTATGTGTTGGCGGAGCCGCCGCAACGTCTTTACTGGCGGAAAAAGCAAACTGCGATTTTTACGGCAAAACCGCCGTCGAAGCAGTACGTTGGGCTTCCGCGCAAGAATAAATGAAAATAAAGAAAGCAGATATTTGTCCCATTTAGTTACAATTGTCCCATTGGTCCCCATTGTCCTTAATGTCCCCTATTGAACATTTTGGGACATGAGGACTAATGAGACAAATAATTTTTTACTAATACTCTAACACCAACTCAAATCATGAACCAACAACAGCGTACACAAATTCTTTCAACATTTCGGCGTCGGCTTTTCGGCTTGTTGTTTCTCAAAAAGATCATCACTTTTACAGCGGTGTTTTTGTTTCTTTGGGGAATGGTCATATTAACGCTTCGTGTCGGCGGTTGGTATGAGCCGAATTTTGTTTCGTTTAGTTTGACGGCTTATGCGGTTGTTCCGTTGTCGGCGTGGTTGACGGCACGGAAACTTCTGCCCGATACTCGGAAACTCGGCGCAATTTTAGATCGCGATAACCAAATCGGCGGTCTTATGATGAGTTCTTTTGACAAGGAACTCGGCGATTGGAATATTTTTATGAAAACAATAAATATTCCGAAAATTTATTGGAAATCGCCGCAAACAATTGGTCTTATTTTATTGGCATTTTGTTTTGCTATTATTTCATTGCTTCTTCCGGTGTCTGCATTTTCCGTACCGGTTCGTAATCGTCTGAATGTGGAGGATCAAGTACGACGTTTGACTTCACAACTGAATGTACTGGAAGAGGAAAATATTCTGGAGGTTGAAGAAGTCGAAACAAGAAAACTCGATCTGGAACGTATTCAAAACAACGCCGACGGTTTAGGACCGGTTAAAACATTTGACGCTTTAGATCATATTGAAAATCGAATGAATCAAAAAGTTGCCGAAGCGGTTGAAAATGCTCAGCGGACAACGGAAACATTAGCCGAAACCGAAGCTCTTTCGCAACAAGTTCAAAAGATTTCCTCTGAACTTGACGAGTCAACCGCTAAATCATTGATGGAAGGTTTGGCTCATTCGTTGGAAGAAATGCTTGCGCAAAATTCCGAACTTGCGAAAGATTTGAAAGAGGCGTTGGAGAAACAAATGTCGGAAACGAAGCAAAATCAAAACGAAAATAAGGATAAAAATGAAAATGAACAAAAAAAAGAGAAGGCAATGATGAAATCTCTCAAGAAAATGATGAACGAAAATAACTTGCAAAATCTAACGCCGGAAATGTTACAGCAACTTTGCGAAGCGATGAAACAATGTCAGGGCAATGGTGAACGGAGGTGTGAAAGTCTTCAAAATGCGGGCTTTCCGATTGATCAGGATATACTGAAAAAGTTGTCGGAAGCGCGAAAGATTGATCGCGAGGAAGCGGAGCGAATGTTGAGTGATTTGTGGGCGAACTGTGACGGTTGTGATGGTGAATGTCCGGGTCTGGGCGAATGCAATCAATCGTCGAGAAGTCCGCGTTACACGAAAAAACAGAATTGGGCAACCGATCCGAATGCCGAACCGGGTGATACGCGATTTACCAAAGACGCGGATGAAGAAGGCGCCGAGTTCAAAGCAACGTTCTTGCCGTTATCTGATCTTGAAGCGTTTCGGAATAGCCAAAAGATTGGCGCGTCTATTTCGTCGCCGGAGTTCAATCCTAATAGCGAAACGGAAAATAATGGCGGAGCGATTACCAAAACGGACGGCGGAAATGGAACAGCCCATAATCGTACCATTTATCCTCAACATCGCGGAACAGTCGAACGATTTTTCAAACGCTAATTTTTTTTTAGTTGAGCGTGGAAAGTTGATAGCGGACAGTGAAGGAAGCAACACTGTGAGATAGACGATGTTTCGCCGAATGGTTTTTATCGTAACTGTCTATTTTATTTTTTGTTCAGGTATTGTGAAATCAGAATTTAGCCCTGAAAGGGCGACCAGATATGGTATGATATAAAATGGTAAATTATTTTTGTGGAATTAATGACAATGTTATCTATCGTTTTGCTATCCGATTATTGACCGTTTAATGGCATGGGATTCCCCTTTTGCTCCGATTGTCTCTTATGTTTCTTGTATTATTCGCCAAATATTTTTTCCAATATTTCGTCGAGTTTTTGACCGCGTGCGTCAAGGAGGATAGCGTTACCGGATTGGTCGCGGAGCAGAACAACCGGAAGTTGTTTGGCTCCGTAGTAACCGGATAACAACGGTAACGACAATTCCGACAATTTTGTTGTTTCCTTCGATAATGTTTTCCAAGGTAACGGATTTCGTTCCAGATAGTCGGTTAATTTTTTGAGATCGGAATCGACATTGTAACCAATAATCTCAAAACCTTTTTTGTGATATTTTTCGTAAAGTTTTTTCAGATGCGGAAATTCGCCGACACAGGGACCACACCATATTGCCCAAAAATCAAGCAGGACAACTTTGCCGTCCAACGATTTTTCGTCTAATTTTTTACCGTTTAAGTCTGTACCCCAAATGGGCATCGGTTTACCGATTAGTTCTTGCCGACGCAGCGTGCCTTCGTAAATTTCAGCGTATTCCTGAATAACCGGATCGGAAATTTGTTTTTGTACATCAATAAAAACGTTGCGCAACAATTCAGCCGTTTCAGGCAACCGGTTTGAATTTGGAAAAGTTGAACGGAAAAGTTCAAGCGTATCAAGAAATGCTTCGGCGATTTTCATATTGTCTTCGGTCGGATATTTTTTCAGAAAATCCGAAAACAATTTGTTAGCCGAAACTAATTTTTCATCGGCCTCGGAAATATCCGGCAATTGTTGAGACGAATTTTCCTCGCGGTCTTCCATTGGTTGACGAATAAGATTCAACGACCGTAAACACGCATTCCGTTTGAGATGTTGAAACAACGGCGAAAGAACCGCGTATTGTTCAATTTCTGTTGCAAATTTATGCAACACTTTTATGTTTTCTGAATGGAGATCAACCTTATGGGCAAGCGATTGGTATTTCAAAAAACATGATTCCGCCCAAAGATCAACGGCGTTGACCGGAATATTTTTGTACAAATTCCATGTTCCGCGAATATGGTTTGCCCGATCTTTTTTGATTTCTTTCGGTGCGGAGTCGGGCAAATCGGAATCTCGTGACCGTGTTGCGGCAACTTCGGACAATTTATCGTACAAAATGGACAACTGTTGATGATGAAGGATATTTTTCTGTTTCTCTTCATCGTTTTTTGGTTTCCGTTCAATCGGAAACGGATTCGCATAAAGAAAACGTTGATAATAAAACAAAAATTCTTCCACGTTTTGCGATGGAACATTTTCCGCTGTCCACAATGTTTCCGCAAGACCATAAGTTGTCGGAACATAAACGAACAACATCAGCATAATAAAAAACGGTAACATGATTTTCATTGTTAAATCTCCAACAATTGAAAAAACGAAAAAAAATAGTAATTGTCTATAGTTATTAACCTTCGAGCATACCGAGCGAGAAGTCCGCAGATGACGCAGATTTTCGCCAATTGTTTTTAAATTATTTTTATTTTCACCGCGAAAAACATGAAGGTTCACGAAAGGTTTTAAACAATAAAAAATAGAAACATCATTTTCGTGTCCCTTCGTGTCTTTCGTAGTTAAAGTCAGCGTAATCAGCGGATTATTAGGTGTTCTGCGGTTCATAAAAATAGACTGTTACAAAAAAATGATTTGTCGGGAATTTGCGGAATCAGACAACGTTCACATTAGATTGTTTCTCAAAGGTAATATATTTTAGTGAATCGCGGAAATCAACACAAGTGGTTCATAAAATATACCCTTTTCCAAAAACAAACGATTCGATTTTAATCGACTGAAATCGAAATAAAATTAATTTTTAGAGCCCCCTATTGTATTGATAATAAAATAGAGTAAAAATTATTTTATAAGGAATTTTTAAAAATATCATTTGCCAAAAGATTCTTAATTAATTGATTTTTTATCCCATTAGTCCCTATTGTCCCTTTTTAGAGGAATACTCATGCTGAAAACAATTTTTTGTACGATTTTATTTTTTCTTGCCGGTTCATTTTTATCGATTTTATCGGCGGCGGAATTTTCGTTATTTCAATCGCCGCCGGATTCGGTAAGACCTTGGGTTTATTGGTTCATCATGGACGGCAACCTCTCAAAAGAAGGGATCACCGCCGATCTCGAATCCATGAAACAACAAGGTATCGGCGGCGTTATCTTTATGGAAGTCAATGTCGGCGTTCCGCGCGGTAACGTCGATTTCATGTCCGAACAATGGCAAGAACTCTTCACCCACGCCGTTCACGAAACAGAACGTCTCGGTTTGCAACTCACTCTCAATTCCGGTCCCGGTTGGACAGGAAGCGGCGGTCCTTGGATTAAACCCGAACAATCTATGCTTCATCTTGTTGCGTCGGAAAAAAATGTTACCGGTCCCGCAACCTTCAACGAAGTATTGCCTCGACCAACTCCGCGTAAACCGTTTTTCGGCGAAAACGCTTTGCCCGCCGATCAAGAAAAAGCCCGCAAAGAATTTTTCAAAGATGTTTGCGTTCTCGCTTTTCCAACTCCAAAAGGAAATTCACGTATTACAGATATTAACGAAAAAGCTCTGTATGTCCGCGCTCCCTATTCTTCCGCACCCAATGTTAAACCGCGAATCGAATCGTTTGCGGAATATGAAAATGTTGCGCAAAACGAAACAATTGCTTCGTCAAAAATGATCAACCTCACCGATCACCTTGATTCCGGCGGCGTGTTACATTGGGAAATTCCGCAAGGCGATTGGACAATTTTACGCTTTGCCGCAACTTCCAACGGCGCAAATACACGTCCCGCACCGCATCCCGGTCTCGGTCTTGAATCGTCGAAAATGGACCGCGATTACTTTGATATTCATTTCAATAATTACATTACAAAATTACTCGCCAAAATCGGAAAACGTCAAACCGACGGCAAAGCGGGTTGGAGTTTTTTGCATATTGATTCGTGGGAAATGGGGGCGCAGAATTTTTCTAAAATTTTTATCGACGAATTTCGAAAACGCCGGAACTACGATCCGACGCCGTTTTTGCCCGCTTATTCCGGTTTTATTGTGGACAATGTTGAAAAAACGGAACGGTTTCTTTGGGACGTCCGTCAAACGTCGCAAGAATTAATTATTCAAAATCACGGCGAATATCTGCGCGAACTTGCGCATAAAAATAATATGAAATTGTCGGTTGAGCCGTATGATATGATGCCGTGTTGTGATATGAGTTTTTGTGCGGTTGCGGATGTTCCGATGTGTGAATTTTGGTCGGCGGGTTATGGTTACAATACGTTGTACAGTTGTCTGGAGGCAACATCGGTTGCTCATATTCACGGCAAACAAATTGTCGGCGCGGAGGCGTTCACCTCAAGTTGGGACGCTTGGCGGCAAAATCCAAAGTCCATGAAATCACAAGGCGATTGGGCTTTTTGTACCGGAATCAACCGCATCACTTTTCACCGCTTTCAACATCAACCGTATCTTGACCGCGTCCCCGGATTCTCCATGGGAATTCACGGCGTTCATTGGGAGAGAACGCAAACATGGTGGAAACTTGTTGCGGAATATCATCGTTATCTTGCGCGTTGCCAATATCTGTTGCAACAAGGTCAAGCGGTTGCGGATATTCTTTATCTTTTGCCCGAAGGCGCACCGGAAGTTTTCACGCCGCCCGATTCGGCGTTGACCGGTTCGGGCGTCTTTCGCGATCAACGCGGTTATCGTTTCGACGGTTGCGATCCGAAAACATTGATAGAACGCGCAACAGTCAAAAATGGTAAAGTAACATTTAATCTGCCAAACGCAACGGAATACCGTCTGCTTGTTTTGCCGCAACAGAAAACAATGACGCCGGAACTTTTGGGCAAGATAGAAGAACTTGTCAAGAACGGCGCAACAATAATTGGTTCGCCGCCGGTGAAGTCGCCGAGTTTGCAGAATTATCCGCAAGCCGATGAAGAAGTCTGTAAACTTGCCGCGAAGATTTGGGAACAAAATCAACCGGACACAACAACAGACGCAAAAATACAAACACATTCTTATCACAACGGCAGAGTGATTACATTACCGCAACACCAAAAACACGAGCATTTGAAATTGCCGGTCAAGATGTCAGGCGCGAAATGGATTTGGTTTCCCGAAAGCGATCCCAAGTACAATAATCCCGCCAACGACGCACCGGGTGAAACGCGGTTGTTCCGCAAAATATTTTCATTACGGAAAGACGTGAAGATTGACCGAGCGGTATTTCTTGCCGTTGCGGACAATGAGTTGACGGTTTCAATTAACGGAAAAACGGTTGATCAAACGGATTTGTCCAAGCCGTTAAAAGCGGTTTCGTTTGCGGAATTTTTGCAAGGCGGCGAAAACGTGATTGAGTTGAAGGCGGTCAATTTGCCGTCGAATGCAAGAAATCCTGCGGGAGTGATTGGAAGTTTTGCAATTCGTTTTATTGACGAAAACGGAACCCCGAATTTGATCAAAATGATGACAGATGAAACTTGGGAATCTTCGCAAAAGGAAAATGAAAACAAAAACAAAAATAAAAATAAAACGGAAAATGAAACTAAAACGGATTGGCGGCAAGCGAAAGTTCTTGGTAATTTTGGAATGCCGCCTTGGTCGGTTGCGGAATATTCCGGCGCCGCGAATGCGTCTCAATTGTATCCTGATTATGAGGTGTTGGAAAAAATATTTGCGGCGGACGGGGTTGTTGCGGATTTTATTTCGGACGATGATTCGTTACGGTTTTTTCATCGGCGGGACGGTGAAACGGAGATTTATTTTCTTGCGAACAAAAAATCTCAACCGTTTGAAGGCAAAGTTTCATTTCGTACAGTCAGCGCGCGGGCGTCAATTTGGGATCCGAAGACGGGAAAAAAATACAGGTGTGATTCTGTAACGTCGATACCAAGTGAAGAAAAAAATCGGCAAACAACAATTCCGTTATTTCTTGAAGGCGGCGAGTCGGTGTTTGTGATTTTTGATTGTGAGGATGTTGATGAGAGTTTTATGGCTTTACCGATTTGGCAAAGAGCGGAGAGGTTGGCGGCAACGGTATTGGAGTTGAATGACGGTTGGACGGTTTCATTTGAGCCGTTACGCGGTGCGCCGCCGAAGGTTGTTTTTGATGAACTGCAAGATTGGACAAAAAGCGGTGATGAAGGAATCCGTCATTTTTCGGGAATTGCAACTTATGAAAAGAAGTTTGTGTTGACGCGGGGCGGTTCTCCAAAAGACAAAAACAAAGAACGTTTATTCCTTGATCTTGGCGTGGCGGAGGTGATTGCGCGGGTGCATCTCAACGGTAAAGAGGCGGGAACGTGCTGGTCGAATCCGTATCGGCTTGAGATAACGGATTACGTTCAAGACGGTGAAAACGTGTTGCAAATCGAAGTTGCGAATCTTTGGGTGAACCGATTGATTGGCGATTCCCAATTGCCGGAAGAAAAACGAATCACCTGGACAACCTTGAAAAACGTTTACAAACCCGGCTCAAAATTGTTACCATCCGGCTTGATCGGACCGGTTAAAATTAAAATAGAGTAACTCTAAAATTTTTTTTAATCACAACAGGGAATCTCCCATAATTCATTTTGTCCACGATTATCACAAAACAATTAGGAACGCGGGCGTCCCGTCTGCATTTTTTGTCCAAAAACCGATGCAGGCGAGACGCCTGTGTTCCTAAAAAATAAGTCCCTATTGTTGCTGGTATCGTACAAAATATTCCGCTAGCATATTATTGATTTTTTATGAATTGGCGAAAAGCAATTTTTAGAGGTTCCCTATTGCAAATTTTTATGAATCTGTTAGTGTATCAATGCTTTACCGATACGGTCAATTTGAACAAACCGCAATACAACACGGCGTTCTATTGCCTTGCACTTTAACCCGTTTAATTTAATCAGACTAACAATCTGGAGAATGAAAAAATGAAAACAAAAATTAGAACCTTCAACCGTTTTGTAACAACATTGCTTTTGTCAATGTTGACAATGTTATCAACCATATTATCAACATTCACTGTTAGCGAAACAGTCATTGCCGACGATGGGTCGTTGTACCAACTCGTTTGGGATTCGCCAAG
>JAIRLW010000089.1 GCA_031259095.1 Planctomycetaceae bacterium
TCTTCTGCGTATTTTGCGATATTCTGTGTATTCTGTGTTTAAATTTTAACGCAGAATACGCAAAATGACGCTGAAAATGGGGAAAAGAGGTAGGTACAAAGATTCCACTAATATATTACCTAAAAACTTATTTTGTTAGGAACGCGGGCGTCCCGCCTACATTTTTTTGTCCATAAACCGATGCAGGCGGGATGTCCGCATCGGTTTATGAACGAAACGTTGGGGTAGAATTAACTAATTCTAACGTAAACGGGGGTACTTCTAACATAAACGGGGGTACTTCTAACGTAAACGGGGGTACTTCTAACGTAAACGGGGGTACTTCTAACATAAACGGGGGTACTTCTAACGTAAAAGTACCCCCGTCTGACGCAGAAGTACCCCCGTCTAACGTAGAAGTACCCCCGTCTAACACAGAATTATAGATCACGGGAGGTCTAAGTTTAGGTTTTGCCCTGCTCTGTATCAGAATTTCTTCTTTTGTGTCTTACTGGGGTCTTGAAAGTGTTGCGGTCATTTTATAAAATAGCGGTTCGTTTATTTTTGGGGAGCCATGCCGGTACAAGGTTCCAAACACTAATTATTTTGACCATTTTGACCATAAGGATTGAATTATGCCTAAGTACAATGTCCAGGATATTCGGAATATTGCTCTTTGCGGACACGGCGGATCAGGAAAAACAACATTAGCCGATACGATTCTCAATGAAACAGGAACCGTTAAAAAATTGGCAAGTGTTGACGACGGAACAAGTATCTGCGACTTCGATGAAGAAGAAAAAGCCCATAAATATACCATCGAAACAAGTGTGATTCACTACGAACATAACGGTAAACTCTTTAATATTGTCGATACTCCGGGTTATCCCGATTTTATTGGGCAAACTGTCGGCGCTCTTTGGGGAGTGGATACCGCCGCTATTGTTGTCAACGCCTCCGCCGGAATCGAAGTAAATACGCGGCGCGTTTTTGCCGAAGCAAAAAAAGCCGGTATCGGACGTATTCTCGTGTTCAACAAAATGGACGACGAAAAAGTTAATTTCGAAAAACTACTCAAATTAGTTCGTGATGTTTTCGGCGCCGAATGTGTTCCGCTTAACACGCCCGACGGCGAAGGTCATGCGTTCAAAGGTGTTATCAGTTCATTGGACGATAACTCGAAATATAAAGATAATCTCATTGAAACAATTGTTACCGTTGACGAATCCGCAATGGAAAAATATCTCGAAGGGACTCCGCCAACCCAAGAAGAAATTGCCGTTCTCATGCAGCAGGCAATTCTCGACGGAACACTGATTCCTATTCTTTGCGTTTCAGGAAAAACCAAAGCCGGTCTCAAGGAATTACTGGATACGCTTGCTCTTTGCAGTTTGCCGCCTGATAAAATTCAGCGGAAAGCCAAAAACGCCAACGCCGACAATGAAGAAATTGAGATTAAAGCCGATCCCAATGCTCCGGTTATTGCTCAGGTTTTCAAAACACGAATCGACCCATTCGTCCAAAAATTGAATTTCATTCGGGTTTACAGCGGAACAATTAAAAACGGTCAATCTCTTGCCGCTTCGACAAGCCGGCGCGGAATTAAAATTGCTCAACTTTTTCAAATGCAAGCCAACGAAACAAAACCAATTGACGAAGCAACTCCGGGAATGATCGTTGCTGTTGCCAAACTCGAAGAGTTAATGACTTGCACCACACTCGGCGATTACCGAATGGATGAATTTCCGTTTCCAACTCCAATGGTTGGACTTGCCGCCGCCCCGAAAAGCCGCGGGGATGAAGCCAAATTATCCGGCGCTTTGGCAAAAATTACGCAGGAAGATTCAACCTTCATCACCGAACGGAATGAACAAACAAAACAACTGGTGATTACCGGAATGAGCGAATTGCATCTCCAAGTAATCCGTGAACGGCTTAAACGCCGTGATAAAGTCGAACTCGATACCAAAGAACCAAAAATCGCTTATCGGGAAACAATTCAGACCAACGCCGAAGGAATGTACCGGCATAAAAAACAATCCGGCGGCGCCGGACAATTCGGCGAAGTCCACATTCGAATGTATCCATTTCCAAAAGGAACTGACCCGGAAACCTATTCAAATAATAAAGATCAATTCCCTTCCATGAAAGATTTTCATTACGATCCGGCAACGAATTTTCTTTGGATTGACGCTATAGTCGGCGGAGTGATTCCGTCCAATTTTTTTCCGGCAATCGAAAAAGGGTTCAAGGAACGAATGAGCAAGGGGGTGATTGCCGGTTATCAGGTTCAAGATGTTTGCGTCGAGTTGTTTCACGGTAAATATCACGATGTTGATTCCAATGAACATGCGTTCAAAACGGCGGGTTCTATGGCGTTCAAAGAAGTTTTTCAAAAAGCCAAACCTGCTCTTTTGGAACCGATTGTCAAAATGGAGGTTACTGTTCCGATGTCCAATGTCGGCGATGTGAACAGTGATTTACCGAACCGGCGCGGACGTCCGTTGGGAATTGACGACGCCGGAGGCGGTATGCAAACGATTACGGCGGAAGTTCCGCTCTCCGAAGTGATGACTTACAACCGAACTCTCGCATCAATGACCGGCGGACAAGGAAGTTATGGAATCGAGTTTTTACGTTATGACGTGGTGCCCGGAAATATTCAGCAACAAATCATCGCCTCCGCAGAACTCGCCGAAGAGGAAGAATAGGGAACCTCTAATAATTTGTTTTGTTTTTAATCACTGCGCTTGTTCAGAATCTGTTCTAAGCGCGTCAAGTAGCCCGTTTCTATTGGTTTATCTGTGTTCCAAACGCTTTTTTCCAAACACTCCCAACATTTAACAATGAAAGACGACAATCTTTTTGCCGAAACATCAATGAGTTTCGGGGAACATCTGGAAGAACTGCGTAAATGTTTTTTCAATTCTCTTTACTGGATTGTTGCCGGAACAGCGATTGGGTTCTGTGTTGGGAATGTTATTGTCGATTATATTCAGGTTCCGGTACAACGGTCGCTGGAAAAATATTACATGCAACAATCACGCAATTGGCTCGAATCGGAAAGCAAAAAATTGGAATCCGAAGGATATTCGCAAGACGTCATCTCGGTTTTGGAAAAATATAAAATCACGCCAACCGTCATGTATGTTTTTCCCGGAGAATTTGAACGTGTGCGGCAACGTCAAACCCTTCAACATTCAGGAACATCAAACCCTGTTTTCGATCTCAACGAAATTGATAACCTGACCACCCGAAAAAATAGATTGAAACGTAAACAAGAAGAAATTCTCGGCACGGTTTACGATTCCGTTCACCTGAACGAACAACCAATCCGAATGCTTTTTTTCACCAAAATTACCAACGACCCTAAAACCCGAACAAAATCACTTGGCGTTTACGAAGCGTTCAGTATGTATTTGAAAGCGTCGCTGGTTTTTGGTTTGATTGTTTCATCGCCCTTTGTTGCCGGTAATCTCTGGTCATTTATTGCTGCCGGACTTTATCCGCATGAGAAAAAATATGTGTATTATTTTATTCCGGTCAGTGTAGGACTTTTTATCGGCGGCGCGTTGTTTGCGTTTTTCTTTGTGTTCCAGTTTGTCCTTGACTTTCTCTTTGGTTTTAACGCCCGAATGAATATTGATCCCGACCCGAGAATTAGCGAATGGGTTGGTTTTGCACTGATGTTGCCGATTGGTTTCGGGGCAAGTTTTCAACTGCCATTGGTTATGTTTGTCTTGGAACGAGTCGGAATTTTTACGTTTAAACAATATATTTCCAGTTGGCGAATCTCCATTCTGGCAATTTTTGTTTTAGCGCTGTTGCTCACTCCCGGCGATCCCGGAAGTATGTTGCTGATGGCAATCCCGTTAACGGTTCTGTATTTTGGCGGAGTGTTCTTCTGCTGGCTCATTCCGCGAAAAAAAGGACAGTTCGATTTAGACAACGAAGAATCCGCTTAACAGCGTGATACGTTACACGGTAAGAAATTTCATAATATTTCAGCCGAATTTTCAATAAAGATATTGCCGTCATTTTAACAACCTTATTTTTACCTTATTTTCAAACCAAACAACCTCAGCGGCAACAATTTATCTGGAAATCCAACCTTTATTGTTTTTTGATTGACTGAAATCGACCCAATTCGACCCAATTCGGCTAAAATCGATTTGGGTCGATTTCAGTCGAAGTTTTTAGAAGTTCCTTTAACAAATTGAATTATGATGATGACACACGAAGTAACACTTATTACCGGCGACGGAGTTGGTACTGAACTGGCAGCCGTTGCGCGGCAATGTATTGACGCGACAGGCGTTAAAATCAATTGGGATGTTCAGGAAGCGGGCATTGAGGTGATGGCAAAATGCGGAACGCCGTTACCGGAATCTGTTTTGGAAAGTGTCCGCCGAACACGTTGCGCGTTGAAAGCGCCGATTACTACTCCTATTGGGACAGGTTTTCGGAGTATTAACGTTCATTTACGGCAGGAATTGGGATTATTTGCGTGTATTCGTCCCTGTAAATATTATCGCGGAGTTCGGACGTTTTATGATCACGTTCCGGTGGATCTGGTTCTTTTTCGGGAAAATACCGAAGATTTGTACGCCGGTATCGAATTTGAAAAAGGCGGAGAAAAAACAAATTCCTTGATTTCAACAATCAATTCCCTCGCAACCGGCCGTAAAATCGTAACAACTCCCGACGAAACCGGTATTTCCATTAAACCGATCAGTGTTTCCGGTACGGAACGAATTGTCCGTGCGGCGTTTGAGTATGCGCGGGAAAATAAACGGAAAAAAGTTACATCGGTGCATAAAGCCAATATTATGAAATATACCGATGGTCTCTTTCTTGAAGTTTCACGACAAGTTGCCAAAAATTATCCCGATATTGCGTTTGAAGATCGAATTGTGGACAATATGTGTATGCAACTTGTTCAGAAGCCGGAATTGTACGATATTTTGGTCTTGCCGAATCTGTACGGTGATATTTTGAGTGATCTTTGTGCGGGTTTGGTTGGCGGTCTTGGAGTGGCGCCGGGAGCGAATATCGGTCCGAACGGCGCAGTTTTTGAAGCAACACACGGTTCCGCACCAAAATACAAAGGACAAAATAAAGTCAATCCGACAGCGTTAATTCTTTCTGGAATGTTGATGCTCCGGCACTTAAAAGAATACGAAGCCGCCGCACGGCTTGAACAAGCGGTTGCCGCAGTGATTGCCGAAGGTAAAAGTGTTACGTATGATATGAAAGCCGACCGCAATGATCCCACTGCCGTCGGAACCCGTGAAATGACCGACGCGATTTGCCGGAATCTGGTTGTTAATTTAAGTAATTAAAAGTAGGCAACCTTTTGCCGGAGGGGTTTCACTCACAGTCGTGTCGGATTAATTTTTTGACATAAATCATTATCTTCCCAAAATATGAAACAATCAGTGAAATTAGTTATTGATTATTTAGTTTATCTGTTGGTTCGTGTTTTGTTTTGTGTGGTTCAGTCGCTCAGTTTGAGAGTGGGGCATACATTGGCGCGCGGATTGGCGTGGTTGTTCACCGATCTGATTCCGGTTCGACGATCATTATTGCACGAAAATATCCAAACCGCGTTTCCAGAAAAAACACCCAAAGAAAGACAACTGCTAATCCGGTTGATGTGGGAACACCTGTTTCTAATGGGCGTTGAAATCGCTCTGGCAAACCGGAAAATACAGGATCTAAATTGGAAGAATTATATTCAATTAACCGGAGTATTACCGTTGCTAAGCCTGTTACATCAGAACCGTCCGGTCATTTTAGTAACCGGTCATTTCGGTAACTTTGAAATCGGCGGATTTTCACTCGGTATTTTGACCTATCCGTCAAACTCCGTAGCACGATCCTTAGATAATCCGTTTTTAAATCGGTTTATCAAAGATTTTCGTGAATCGACCGGTCAGTTTCTTGTTTCAAAAAAAGGCGGTGCGCCGGATATTTTGCGGGTTCTCGAAAACAACGGTCTTATGGCATTTCTTGCGGATCAGTCGGCGGGACCGAAAGGTTGTATGGTTGACTTTTTCGGTAAACCCGCTTCGACATTCAAAGCAATTGCCTTGCTCTCGCTGCAATTCAAAGCCCCAATTGTTGTTTGCTATTCGTTACGTGAAATCAATGAGAACGGCGAATTTGAACCGATGAAATTTGAAATGTCTATCACCAGTATTCTCGACCCGCTCCATTTACCGCCGAATATTCAAAACGTAAAAGAAATCACACAATGGTACACGCTCAAACTGGAAGAAGGAATCCGAACTCACCCCGAACAATATTGGTGGTTGCATCGCCGTTGGAAACCGGGAAAAACGAAAGAATAAATAACATTGACAGATTTTCATCTATACTATAAGCAGTCAAAATTGTAATGTTTAAAATAGTTTTCTACCAACATATTGTCCCTAACGGGACAGAAATATAAAAATAATTTTTATGACTGCAAAAAGTATATTTATCTGTCCATTGTGCAATTTTTGTAAATTCTGTTTAAAAATTTCTTTGTGAATTGGGCGTCTTTGCGGGAAATACTCATTCTTAAAAAATATATTTTTAAAGGTTCTCTCTTGTATTTATCACGAATTTTAGTTATCATATACCGTTTTCACTTTAAAAACCTGTTTTATATTTTCGTTTAACTCCGCAATTTAAGGTGTTTTTACATTTCAAGAAACGATTTTCAAAAGGGCTAGGGTATAAGAAACCATTAATTTTGTGAGACAAATTTGTGTTTAACAAAAAGTATTCTTAGAGATTCCCAATTATTGAGATTTATGAACATTTATATTCCTAAAGGTTATCGTTTTGCGGCGGTGCATTGCGGTTTGAAATCCGATCCGGCGCAATTGGATTTGTCGCTTATTGTTTCTGATATTCCGGCGGCGGCGGCTGGAGTGTTCACGCCCAATCTGGTTTGCGGCGCACCGGTGCAGGTTGACCGAAACCGTGTTCCCGGTAACGGATTTCGGGCGGTCGTCGTTAATTCGCGTTGCGCTAACGCCTGTACCGGTGAGCAGGGAATTCGTAACGCGGAAGAGATGGCGGCTTTGGCGTCGCAAACGGTCGGCGGCGCTGCCCAACAAGGACTCGTTATGTCAACCGGTGTTATCGGTACGGCTCTGCCGATGGATAAAATCCGAAACGGTATTGTTGCGGCTTCCGAAAAATTGACCGCATCGGAAAACGGATTTCTCAACGCCTCAAGAGGAATGATGACCACCGACACCAAAGAAAAATATGTTACAAAGTTGTTGACGCTCGGAAACAGTGAAACAATCACGTTAGCCGGAATCTGTAAAGGAGCCGCCATGATGGCTCCAAAACTTGCGACAATGCTTGCCGTTATTGTTACAGATGCGGCGTTGGAACCGGTTGACGCACAAAACTTGTTGCGAAATTCCGCTGAAGAATCGTTTAACTGTATTTCTGTTGAAGGTCACACCAGCACTTCCGATACGTTATTACTGCTTGCCAACGGAGCCGCTCAACCAACTCCGCTTTATGGAGATAATCTTGAACTGTTTGCTAAAACACTTCGTGAACTTTGCATTGAACTCGCCGTCAAAATTCCAGAAGATGGTGAAGGCGCCTCGCATCTAATTACAATTGACATTGAAGGCTGCAAAACACGCGAAGACGCTAAAACAATTGCGCGGAAAATTGCCGAAGATGCGTTGGTGAAAACAGCAATTTGCGGAGCCGACCCGAATTGGGGAAGAATTGTTTCCGCTTCAGGAACTGCTGGAGTAATTTATAATCCGAAAAAAGTTTCACTGAAACTAAACGGTTTTGAACTTTTCAAAAACGGCGAACCAATTCCTTTCGATAAAACAACCGTTTCCGATTCAATTCGTAACAACCGCAAAACCCATATTCTGTTGACATTCGGCGAAGGCAACACCGGAATCCGATTCTGGACAACCGACTTGACAACAGAATATGTTCGGCTCAATTCAGATTATACAACTTAAAAGAAACGTTAATTTATTATTTTATTATACCGCAGTCACTTTAAAAAATAGATATTGACAAGATTTGCCGGCTATTTTATACTGATGATCGCGAGGTCAACTTATGAACGCCTATCACTTATCATCCGCCGAAATCGCAGGACTGAAAACTCCTGCATAAAACGTTTATCAACTATTATCGCTGGTTGCGTTCCTGGTCTGGAAAAGACGCGGTTTTTCTCTTTGGCGATGCAACTCATCCGACTCATCATAGTATTCCCGTTTACGGTTTTGGATACGTAAAAGTCGGGAGTACCCGTTGCAAGCGAACAGCGGTCGTCAACGCGTGAACATCAACGGATTGGTCGATATTGACACG
>JAIRLW010000101.1 GCA_031259095.1 Planctomycetaceae bacterium
GGTTAAGTTCCCCCCGCCAACCCAACGCCCTGAAAGGGCAACAGGAAAATAATTAAATGACGAATCGTTTATAATCTTGACGCCCTTTCAGGGCTTCGGTTAGTGATGGTACTTGAACCACCCCGTTGGGGTAGGCTATAATCTTATTGCCCTTTCAGGGCGAATATTTTTTTAACCTCAAACAATAATTCCACTGATATATTACCAAAAAAATTAAAAAACGTATTATTATATTAAATTTGATCTGTACTTTTAGATAACAGGCGTTATTTTTGTACAACTACTAACATCGCTTTCCCGATTAAATATTGTGTCCAATATTATCATTCGTGCATCTGCCGGTTCGGGTAAAACATTCCGGTTGAGTAATCAATTTTTGCAACTTATTTTTCACGGTTATCCGGTTGATACGATTCTCGCGTCAACCTTCACGCGGAAAGCCGCCGGAGAAATTTTAGATCGGATTTTACAACGTCTTGCCGATGCGGTTGCCGATACGGAAAAACGTAAAGAACTCGCCGGTTTTCTCGAACTTCCCGAAAATCCCGAAGAAATTCTCGGTAAACTGGCACGAAATTTGTATCGAATTCGAATCTGTACGCTCGATTCTTTTTTCAATAAAATCGCTACAACATTTGCGTTGGAACTCGGACTTCCGTTCGGTTGGTCGATTCTCGAAGAAACAGATTTTGCACGCTGTCTCGGTGAAGCGGTTCGAAATGTTTTGAGCGAATCCCATCGGAATGAAGCCGGAAAACTAATGAATCTGTTGCAAAAAGGAGAGCAAGACCGAAATGTTACTCAGGAACTTCTTGATCTCGCGTCAAATTTGTTGCCGATTGTCCGGGAAAGTACGCCGGAAAATTGGAATCACAAAAAATTGTTGCAAAAAGAACTTGACGATACGGAATTACAACATATTCTCGACCGGCTGCAAGTTGCGGAAATTCCGAAAAATAAAGACAAAACAGAACCAAAACGGTTTGTTCAGGCACGTAACGAAATCATCCGTCTTGCACGGAATGGAGAATGGAAATTGTTTTTGGAACAAACATTGGTCAAAAATGTTGTTGCCGGCGAATTTAAGTTTGACCGAAAAGAATTGGACGGCGACCTGCTCTATTGTGTTCAGGATTTAACGAAACAAGCCGGAGCGGTTCTGATTAACAAAGTTGTCGGGCAAACAAAGGCGGCGCGGCAACTTCTTGATCTGATAGTCAATGCTTATGACGAAATATTGTTTCGTCAATGCAGTTTTCGTTTCGACGACGTTACAGAACGGCTCGGGCGCAACGATTTTTCTCCAACGCTTGATTTATTGGCGCATCGGATGGACGCCCGAACCGATCATCTGCTTCTCGATGAGTTTCAGGATACTTCAAAGCCGCAATGGAATATTCTTCGTCCTTTTGCTAAAGAAACGTCAACGAAAACAAACGGTTCCTTTTTTTGTGTCGGCGATGTGAAACAGGCGATTTATGCTTGGCGCGGCGGAGTTGCCGAAATTTTCGATACAATTCAACAGGAAATTCCGAATGCCGTACAGGAATCACTCAACGCCAGTTATCGAAGCAGTCCGATTATTATCGAAACAGTCAACAAATTATTTGAAACAATCGCCTCGAATGAAGCATTAGCACGGTATGGCGAAGCCGCTCAAATATGGAATTCCCGATTTGAACGGCATGAAGCCGCTAAAAAAAATCTGTCCGGTTATTGTGTTCTTGAAATTGCCCAGTCCGCCGATCATTCCGACAATAATTTCGGAACAGATTCATCGGCAACAGATGACGAACAAGACGACGATAAAAAATTCGTACAATATACAGTTGACCGAATTGCCGGATTGCATCAAACCCGTCCCGGCGCAACAATCGGCGTTTTGGTTTCGCGCAACAAAAAAATTGCGCCAATAATAGCCGGATTGAAACGGAAAGGTATTGAAGCCAGCGAAGAAGGCGGAAATCCGTTGACCGATTCGGCGGCGGTTCAACATGTTTTGTCGGCAATGATTCTGGCAGATCATCCGGGCGATACGATTGCACGCTTTCATTTAGCCAACGGACCCTTGGCAGAATTTTTACAATTAACTGATTATCGTAATAATTATCAGGCGGTCAAATGTTCGTTACAGTTACGGAAAGACTTGGTGAATAACGGTTACGGCGCCGTTGTGGAACGTCTCGCGGAACAACTGGCTCCGGCGTGCAATCCGCGTGAATTTCAACGGATTGAAAAATTAACGGAACTGGCAAGAGAGTTTCAAAAAACAGCGTCCGGCATACGGACAGAACGTTTTATCAATATGGTTCAGGCAAAAAAAAACGAAAGCCCCACCGCCTCGCCAATACGGATTATGACCGTCTATAAATCAAAAGGACTTGAATTTGATATTATTGTTCTGCCCGATCTTGACGTTGATCTGGTTCATAAAACGCCGCCGATTATCGTTGCACGAAAAACGCCGACAGAACCAATTGATTTTGTTCTTCGTTACGTTGGTCAGGAATTGCAACGGCTTCTTCCTGAAAAATATCAGAAAGCCTTTGAAAAACGAGTTCAGAGCGAAGTGTTGGAATCACTCTCATTACTTTACGTTGCAATAACACGGGCAAAACATGAATTGGTGATGATTATTCCACCATTCAGTCAAAAAGCGTTGACAAATTTAATAAACGGTCAACCGGTTTTTTCGCCGACATTCGGCGGTATTTTACACGCCGGATTAGGATTGCATCAGGCAGATTCCGAACCAAAAATTCTGTTTCAAACCGGTTCCGAAAATTGGTTTCAGGAATCCGGTCTCAAAAAATCCGAAACAATATCTCCGTCAATTTCAAAACCGGACCACTTGGATTATTCTTTGGCAAAACGTCCGGAGAACCGGTTACGGCGTAATCTCCTGCGCGTTTCGCCTTCCGGTCTCGAACTTCCGCAACAACGGAAACAAAACAACGATCCGTCTGATCCTCATTCCGGTACGAAAACTTCCGGTTTATCGAAACGTAATCCTGAAGACGCTCGTCTTTGGGGAATTGCCGTTCATGCGTGTTTCGAAAACGGATTGCGGAAAAATCCTTGGTTGGATCAGGGAAAACCCGATGCGGATTTTTTGTTGCAAGTTGTTCAATCGGCAATCATGGGCAAGAAAGGAAATATTGATCCGCAAGCAGCGGTCAACAATTTTTTGGAATCGTGCGATAAACCGAATATTCGCAACACATTGTCGTTATCGAATTATGTTCTGAAAAATCAGACGGTTAGCGTGGAACATGAACGCCGTTTTGCGGTTCGGTTGGACGATCAACATCTACTTCACGGTTCGATTGACCGTTTAGTTCTTTTCCGGCAAAACGAAAAAATTGTTGGGTTGGAGATTATCGATTACAAAACCGATCATTACGATGAAACTCAGAACCTTGCGGAATTTATTGCGGAACATCAAAAAAGATACACGCCGCAGTTGGAAGCCTACCGTGACGGAATGTCGCGGCTTTACCGAATTGACCTTTCTGCTGTTTCCGCGAAGTTGCTTTTCATTGATATTGATTTTGTTCAAAAAATTTGTTAGCCGGTAAGAAGTGTTATAAAAAATGAAATGAATTATCGTTTTTTTAATATTCAAAAAACAACAAAATAGTTCAAAAATTATATTTTGCGTTTAAATTTAACGCAGAATATGCAAAATTACGCAGAAAAAGCGGGGAAAGATGATGTCGTTAAAGATTCCATTGAATAATTATCAAAAAGTATATTTTACCCCGCCACACTTACTTTTGCTCTAATATAAAAGAGGTAAATATTTGAACACCCTTAAATTTAAGCATATTTATTATCGTACATTTAAGAACGTGCGGCAATAACGTAACTGTTTGTTTTTATTATACTTTACACGGCGTAAGAATTATTTGTTATTTTTCAAGAACATAAAATCGACATCAACACTTCGGCGATCATGGTTTCTGAAAAATAAAGGACAATTTCCTCTCGTTCAAAGTAGAGTCAACACGAAATTTTTAGAGATTTTTTATGGAAAGATCCTTGAATAAATTAAGTAAGTCGAATAGAATGGGAAAAATGCGGTTTGGTGATTCCTCCTCGCAATATTTATGAAGAGTTACGTTTATTTGTATTGTTTACGTTTCACATGAACCTTTAACCTGTCCGATACAATAATTATTCGGACGAACATGTTATGGAGCAAACTCTATTTGATTCATCGCGCCGTGAATTTTTTACAATGTTCTTTAGGAACAACAGCGGCGCCGATGTTATTTTTTGAAACTCCGTTAGCCTTTGCCGGACAAACGGATTCGTTAACCCAACCCAATGAAAGGAAAATGATTATGTCAAAAATCAAAGGAACCCAAACAGAAAAAAATCTGTTAAAAGCGTTTGCCGGAGAATCTCAGGCAAGAAACCGTTACACTTTTTTCTCCGCCAAAGCGTCCGAAGAAGGATATGAACATATCGCTCATATTTTTCTGGAAACCGCAGAGCAGGAAAAAGTTCATGCTCTTCAGTTTTTCAAATATCTGGACGGCGGCGGTGCGCTGGAGATGACCGCAAGTTATCCGGCTGGATCGATTTTGACCACTGAAAAAAACCTCGAAGAAGCCGCCGCCGGAGAACTGGAAGAATGGTCGATCCTCTATCCCGAATTTGCCAACATTGCAAAGGAAGAAGGATTCATCGATGTTGCAAAAACATTCAACGCTATTAGCGTTTCGGAAAAACAGCACGAAAAACGTTACCGCGCTTTTCTGGAACATGTGAAAGCAGGCGATCTGTTCAAACGTGAAGGCGTTGTCTGGCGTTGCCGGCGCTGCGGTTTCATCAGCAGCACGCCCAGTGCGCCCGGCGTTTGTCCCGCGTGCAGAATGCCGCAGGCCTGGTTTGAAATCCTCGCCGAAAATTGGTAACATTATTGTTGTTCCTTTTTAATCAACAGAGTTTTTAAATTCTGAATTAAAGGAATATACTCCTCACACTTGAAATTTCGGTTTTCGTTTTAAAAATATATTCACTAAAATCGCCCCAACGGGGCAACCGGCATTAGCGTAGTGCAACGCCCTACGTAACAAATATAAACCCTAATAAGCCCTGTAAGGGCGGCGGCAATAAGATTACGATATTTCGGCTTGCGCCCTTTCAGGGCTTTATTTCAAAGGCGAAAACCATCCGTAGGGCGATTGCCCTACGCTAATGCTGATTGCCCTTTCAGGGCAAATATTGTACAATATTTCGGCTCGAAAACTGATCGCCTTCTTGAAACTACAGAAACATTTGTTCGTAATATTTTAAATTAAAAAAATAAAAACCGAATTTTAAAGTGTAATGAGTATA
>JAIRLW010000195.1 GCA_031259095.1 Planctomycetaceae bacterium
TTTATCAGGGACGGGGAGAATTTGGTTGGCGTTATCCCTCAAATAGATTGTACACAACACAGCCCAAACGCATGGCAAAACAAGGGGATGTGCTTTTAAGTGTCCGAGCTCCAGTTGGAGATATTAATGTTGCCAATGAGGATTGTTGTATCGGACGAGGTCTTGCCGCAATAAATTGTGAATACACGTCTTTTATTTTATATCTCATGCAATCATTAAAAACACAACTTGAAAGTTACAATGGAGAAGGAACTGTTTTTGGCTGCATCAACAAAGATGATTTACATGGTATAAAAATAATAATTCCCTCTAAAGAAGTAGTTGTAAAATTTGAAAATGTATGTACTATAATTGATAGTATAATTTCCAATTACAGTCAACAATCTCGTAGCCTAGCTACTATTCGCAATACGTTGTTGCCGAAGTTGATGGGCGGTGAAATTGATGTACAACAAAAGGAGCGATGATGAAACGACGATATAAAACGCTACTTGATAAAAGTATTGCTGCAATGCGGACTGCCATTGACATCAACACGTATGAATATCGGACAAACAACCTCATTTTCAACCTAATTTTTCCGAACTAAACAACCTCAGTAGCCCAAAGGGGCTATGTAGAGACGCAATGCATTGCATCTCTACAAACCTCATTACCTTATTACTTTGTTCGTGTTTTGAATGAGGTAATAAGGTCGGTTGTGTGAAGAATCATTTTGCTACTGAGGTTGTTTAATAAGAAAAATTAGGTTGAAAATGAAGTTTGTTTCGTATTTAAAAAATAAAAAACTGCTATGATAAAAAATATATTTACCGAACGCAATTACGAGAACGCTGTTTTGGAACTATTCCGTGATGAGTTGGGGTATGAGACTGTTTGCGGTTACGATGTTAAACGGGATTATCATTCGCCGTTGTTTGTAGAACGGCTTGAAAAATCGTTGCGAAAAATTAATCCCAATAAACCTACGGAAGCAATCAATGAAGCAATTTATCGTATCTCAAATTATGAATCAAATAATCTCATTCAACAGAATATTCAGTTCACAAATTTTTTGCAAAACGGCGTTGAAGTTAATTATCATTTGTCAGGTAAAAATAAATCGGACTTGATCCGTCTTGTTGATTTTGAACATCCCGACAACAACGATTTCATTCTTGCCCGTCAATGGACAATCATTGAAAATGAGGAGAAACGACCTGATCTAATTATTTTTGTCAACGGATTGCCGCTTGTGGTGATTGAATTAAAATCTTGTTTTCGCGAAAACACGGATGTTTCAAAAGCATATCGTCAATTGCAGAATTATATGTGCGATATTCCTTCGCTCTTTATCTACAACGCCTTCATGGTGATTTCTGATTTCACGTTGAGTAAAGCCGGTACAATAACAGCAACAGAAGAACGATTTATGGAATGGAAAACAGTTGACGGCATTGTTGAAGATAAACGTTACGCATCATTTGAAACTTTATTTCGCGGTATGTTTGACAAAAAACGGTTTCTCAATATTTTGCAACATTTTGTCCTCTACTCCCATTCAACCGAAAAAGACGTCAAAATTTTAGCGGGTTATCATCAATATTTTGCCGTCAAGAAAGCAACTCAATCAACTTGTAACGTAATAAACAAAACACGTAATAATAAAAATAAAAACGGCAAAGCCGGTGTTGTTTGGCACAGTACCGGAAGCGGAAAATCATTGACGATGGTTTTTTATTCGCATCTTTTGCAGAACATGTTACAAAATCCGACCATTGTTATTCTCACTGATCGAAACGATTTAGACAATCAACTTTATACACAGTTTTGTAAATGTAAAGACTATTTGCGGCAAGAACCCCAACAAGCGGTAAACCGCAGCAATCTTAAAAAACTGCTTAAAAATCGTGTTGCCAACGGTATTTTTTTTACAACAATGCAAAAGTTTGAAGCAAGCGATGAGCCGCTTTCAAAACGTTCTGACATTATTCTGATTGCCGACGAAGCGCATCGGAGTCAATACTCGTTTAATGAAAAAATTGATTCTACAACAGGTAAAATCAAATTAGGGTTTGCGCGGCTTATTCGAAACAGTCTGCCCAATGCAACATTTATTGGTTTTACCGGAACGCCGATCTCTTTCAAAGACAAAGATACGCAAGAAGTGTTTGGTGATTATGTTGACATTTACGATATGACGCAATCAGTCAACGACGGAATCACCAAGCCGATCTATTATGAGAGCCGTGTTGTCAATCTTGGGTTGAACGAAAGTATTTTGAAACAGATTGATGAACGTTACGATATTATTTCACAAGACGCCGACGAACAAGTGATCGAACAAAGTAAAAAACAACTTGCTGTCATGGACAAAATTTTGGGAAGTAAACAGGCGTTGGAATCTCTTTGTAACGATATTGTCCAACATTACGAACAACGCCAAGAACGGCGCAATTTGTCAACCGAAAAAGCAATGATTGTTGCTTATTCACGATCAGTTGCGTTAGAAATTTATAACAAGATACTCTGTTTACGTCCTGCCTGGAATGAAAAAATCAAAGTTGTCATAACATCCGACAACAATGACCCCAAAGAATGGAAAACGATTATTGGAACAAAAGAATATCGTAAAAATCTTGAACATAAATTTAAAGATGAAAACGATGAGATGAAAATTGCTGTTGTTGTTGATATGTGGACAACCGGTTTTGACGTTCCTTGTCTGTCAACGATGTATATTTATAAACCGTTACATGATCATACATTGATTCAGACTATTTCCCGTGTCAATCGGGTTTTTGAAGATAAAACCGGCGGTCTTATTGTTGATTATGTCGGTATTGCGTCGGCGATCAAAAAGGCAATGAAACATTACACGCAACGCGATCAAGAACAGTTTGGCGATCCTGATGTTACCAAAACAGTGTTACCAAAATTTCTGGAAAAGTTGGAAGTATGCCGTGCTTTGTTTCATGGTTTTGATTTGCATAAAATTTTTGAATCAAAATTTATTGAGGGAACAGACCGTGATCGGGCAAGTCTGATTGTTGACGGAATTAATTTTATTCTCGGCAATGATGATCAGAAAAAACTTTTTATCAAAGAAGCGTTGTTATTGAAACAATTTCATTTGCTTTGCGGTAGTTTGCTCTCGAAGCCGCAACGATTTGAATCGGCGTTTTTTGAAGCGGTACGTGTGGCTGTTTCCAGAACAGCAGCCGACAAGAAACTTTCGTTACAGGAAATCAATAAACAGATTAACGAACTTCTTAAACAGAGTATTAAAAGTGACGGTATTATTAATTTGTTTACGGATGTTCGGGAAGAGTTTTCAATTTTTGAACTGAAATTTTTACAAGAGATTGCCGCAATGAAACAAAAAAATCTGGCGGCGGAACTCTTGAGAAAATTACTTCGTGAACAAGTTACGATTTATCAAAAGACTAATATTGTTCAATCAATGCTTTTTTCTGAACGGATGGAGCTGTTGATGAACAAATACCGTAACGGACAACTCACCAATGCCGAGGTGATTAGTGAATTGCTTGAGATGGCGTCGGATATTATCAAGGATCACGATGCCGGAAGAAATTTAGGACTAACAGTTGAGGAAAAGGCTTTTTATGATGCAATTACAAAACCCGAAGGAATTAAAGATTTTTACGATAATGCAACATTGATTAAATTAACGCAACAATTAACCGAATTATTGCGCAACAATAGAACGATTGATTGGCAAAAAAAGGAGACGTCACGTGCGGCGATGCGTTCGATGATTAAGCGTCTTCTGAAAAAATTTAAGTACCCTCCCGAAGGAGTGGAAAACGCAACCACAACCGTCATCTCTCAATGTGAAATGTGGGTTGACCAAGAATAGATGAGATAAAAACGAAACTTAGGTATAATGAAAAATTGTGTAAATAACTATTTAATTTAACCTTAAATTTGATTGGATAAAATCATGTTAAACGCCAAAGAAGCAAGGGCAAGAATAAAAATCAATAAACTGCTTGAAAAAGCGGGTTGGAGATTTTTTGACGACGAAAACGGTAAAGCCAATATTGAACTCGAACAGCATGTAAAACCGACAAAAAAAATTATTAACGCATTGGGTGATGATTTTGAAAGTCAACAAAATGGGTTTGTTGATTTCACGCTGCTTGATAGTCGGGGTTTTCCGATTCTTGTTTTAGAGGCAAAAAGAGCAAATAAAATTCCGCTCGACGGCAAAGAGCAAGCACGGAATTATGCACACAATTTGAGATGCCGTTTTATCATTCTTTCCAACGGCGATAGTCATTATTTTTGGGATTTAGAACGCGGCGATCCCGAAGTAATCACCGAATTTCCAACACAAGAATCATTGGAACATCGTTTGGAATTTACGCCGGATAATAAACGGTTGGCTGATGAAAAGGTTGATGCGGAATATATTGCGGAAGTAAAAAAATCCGGTATCAGAGACGACCCGCGTTACAAAAACAAAACGTCAAGAGAGAAGTTTCTGAACGACGAAGATATACATCTTTTGCGTCCTTATCAACTCAAAGCGATTGAAGCGTTACAAAAATCTGCTGCGGAAGGTAATGATCGTTTTCTTTTTGAGATGGCAACAGGAACCGGTAAAACGTTGATCTCCGCCGCCGTAATCAAGTTATTTTTGCGGACAGGCAATGCGAAACGGATTTTGTTTTTGGTTGATCGTGTGGAATTGGAAAAGCAAGCGTTTAATTATTTCAAAAATTATTTGCAGAACGATTTTCATTCTGTGATTTACAAAAATAATCGTGATGATTGGAAGAGTGCGGAGATTGTTATTTCGACGGTACAAAGTTTATCGGTGAATGACAAGTATAAAAAATTGTTTTCGCCGATTGATTTTGATTTGGTGATTAGTGATGAGGCGCATCGTTCAATCGGCGGCAATTCGCGGGCGGTGTTTGAATATTTTATCGGTTACAAACTAGGATTGACCGCAACGCCGAAAGATTATTTGAAAAACATCAATCCGCAACAACTGTCACAAAAAGACCCGCGCGCATGGGAAAAACGGCAACTCCTTGACACCTACAACACGTTTGGTTGTAAAAACGGCGAACCGACTTATCGATTTAATTTGCTGGACGGAGTTAAGAACGGTTTTTTGATCAATCCTCTTGTTGTGGATACGCGAACAGATATTACAACCAAACTTTTGTCCGAAAAAGGATACGCTGTTACACGTGAAAATAATGAAAACAATAATGATAATGAAGATGATGAAAATTATTTTCATAAAGATTTTGAGAAAAAATTCTTTTCTGAAAACACAAACCGCGTTTTTTGCGAGACGTTTATTAAGAATGCTCTCAAAGACCCGTTGAGCGGAGAGATTGGAAAAAGTATTGTGTTTTGCGTAAGTCAAAATCACGCTTCGAAAATTACGCAGATGTTAAATAAAATTGCAACAAATATGTTTCCCGATAAATATCATTCGGATTTTGCCGTACAAGTTACATCCGTTATTACCGACGCACAGCAATTCACGACCAATTTTGCGAATAATAATCTCAACGGTCAAACGCGTTTTTTGGAAGGTTACAAATCGAGTAAAACAAGAGTTTGTGTTACGGTTGGGATGATGACAACAGGCTATGATTGTAAGGATATTTTGAATCTGGTATTGTTGCGTCCGATTTTTTCGCCGACTGATTTTGTTCAAATGAAAGGACGCGGAACAAGAAAATATACGTTCAAATACACCGATGAAAATAATGAAATGTATGAAAAAGAAAAAGAACGTTTCAAGTTGTTTGATTTCTTTGCGAATTGTGAATATTTTGAAGAAAAATACAATTACGATGAAGTTTTGAAATTGCCTATTGGGAAAAATTCCGGCAACGAGTTTGAAATAGGCGAGGTTGATCGCAGCGGTGAAATTGAAATTTTTGAACCGGATAAAGTGAGAACAATGACTGAAACACAAATTGGAATTGAGGGAATGAAAGTTGATCGTAAACTTTTTGAGAAAGCGCAGAAAAAAATACAACATGACAAGGAGATAAAAAATGCAATTGATAACGAACAATGGGACAAAGCCGTACAAATATTGCGCGAAAAATACGAAAACCAACCCGAACTATTTCTCAATCTTGAAAAAATACGGCAAAGTGAAAATTTAGATCGGCGGCTCACTTGGAGAGAATTTCTGGAACGTGTTTTTGGTTTAATTGACGGATTCAAAACAAAAGATGAAAAACTTGAAGAAGAATGCGAAAAATTCATCGCCATTTATAAACCAGAAAGTAAATATATTTCGTACATTAAAGA
>JAIRLW010000214.1 GCA_031259095.1 Planctomycetaceae bacterium
GAGGTGATTTTTGACGAGTCGGAATGGAAATCCGTTTATAGTGTAACATTCCCTAACAAACCGTTACCGGAAAAACCGCCAACATTACAAGAGATGATCAAACTGGTTGCGCAACTAGGAGGTTATGTCGCACACTCAAAAAACTGCAAACCGCCAGGAATCGAAACCATCTGGAAAGGAATACAAAGAACAAAAGACTTCGCAGGGGCATGGGAAATATTCAGTCCAAAAAAAAATCGGCAAAAAATATGTGTGGTATAACAAGGCGATTGCCCCTGTGAGCGGCAGAAAATCGGAACGCCAAACGGAAGGCAACACTAATTGCCGTCCGTCCACAGGACCATAGTCGGCTAACGCCGACGCGACCGTAGGTGAAAACCTTTTGGCAAAAGGTCGCCTACCTGCACAAGTTTTTTAGCAAACTATTTTTTTGTTGCTTTTCTTGTTTTCAAGATTTCATTCAATAATTCCGGTCGGTCAGTGGTGATACTTTCCACTCCCCAGTCAAGAAGGGTATTCATCCGATTGATGTCATTGACTGTCCAACACCAAACATGAATTCCCGCATTTTGCAAGTTTTTGACAAGATCAGCAGAAAGAAGTCCGTGATTCACATCCAGAATAGTAGTGTCCAATTCCTTGCACTTGCTAATGAAAAATTCGGTCAAACGTTCCGCATTTTCTTCGGCAGTTCCCTTGTCTTTTAGATTTTCGCTGTACAACCAAGCAACACAAATATCAGTCTCCAATTGCCGAATCTTTTTGACTATTTTTTCTGAAAAAGCAATGATTGTTGTTACTTCAAGCAAGTCATGTTTCCGAATAGACTCAAGAACAGGTTGTTCAATTTCTTCCATTTTGATTTCGATTACCGGATAACATTTCGTATCTTTCAGGAGTTCAAGATAACCGTCCAACGTGGGAACTTTTTCACCTTGAAACTGTTTTCCTTTCCACTGTCCGGCATCCAATTTCTGAATTTGGGCGTAAGTTATCTGCGTAAGGTCTTGATCACTGCCGCCAAGTGTCCGTTTAGCGGTTTGGTCGTGTGACAAAAAAATAATGCCGTCGGAACTGCGGTAAACATCGCATTCCGCGCCATCCGCTCCGGCTGAAATCGCAATCCGATACGCCATTAACGTATTTTCCGGCGCTAAAAAAGATGCGCCGCGATGCGCCACATTGATTCGTGTCAAAACCGGCGTCGTTGAATGTTCTTCACCCAATAAAGATTCCTCGCCAGATAAAAGAAACAATAAAAAAAATGGGAAAATCATCCGAACCCATCGCCCAAAATTATAAGCCATTGTCATTAATTTCCTGTTTTCAAAAATATTAAACGCACCAATTTTGATTTCCATGTCAACTAACACAAAATTCGATAACGACGTAATATCATATCTCATCATCATAAAAAAACAACCAATGGGAACCTTTAAATATACCCTTTTCCAAAAACAAACTATTCGATTTTAATCGATTTCAGTCCACTGAAATCGAAATAAAAATAATTTTTAGAGGCGCCCCTATTATTTTGGAATTATCCGTACTGTTGAAGATGAATTTCCGGTACAAGATCAATGGAATCAATTTTCGCCGCAGCCGCAATATCGGCGTCGAGTTTTAGTGAAACAAGATTTTTACCGCCGCGGCTTTGACGAAGAAATTCCAATAACGTAATCTCCGAAACTATTTCAGTGTTGTCAGTAAAAAATAAATTTTCCCAAAGTTGTTTCGCTGTTTCCGCGTGGTGATTCCATTGACATTGAATTTGATTTTGTTGAGAATAACGCGAAAGTCGGGATACAAGGCAACCAGCCAAAAGTAAGTCTTCTTCCGTAACATCTTCGTCCGTACCCGCACAAAAAATCGCAATTTTGTTTTCTCCTTTCAACTGTTCCACAACCGCTTGAGCATTGATCAGTCCGGCAGCATAAAGTTTTCGGGCTTTTCTTTTTCCCGCCGCATCCATAGCAACCGTTCCATTTGTTGTCGTTAGAATCAAAATTTTTCCGCCTATCTTTTCCGGTGTAAACAGTTGCGGCGAATTGCCAAACTCAAAACCCGCAATCGGAACGCCTTTTCGCTCTCCCCCCAAACATACAGAACCCTTTCCGTACAATTTTTCCAAAACCTCTTTCCGTTGCCTCGCCTCTTCAATGTCCAACATCGGAATCACTTCTTTGGCTCCAGCAGCAACCGCCGAGATAACAACAGTCGTCGCACGAAGTACGTCAATAATAACCGCAACAGAATCAGTCAGATCATCGTTTGCCGCATAAGACGGTAACGGATAAACATTAATATAAGTCATCTTTATTTCTGATTATTTCAGATTTTTTTTATTTGCTAACATTTGCCGATTGTTTCATAAAAATCCGCGACTCAGTACAACAATGACCACATCGGCATTTCGATTAGGATCATCGTCAACTTGTTTGTGTTGCCGCGTATCCAGCGGAATACAATGATGGATACGGAATTTTTTTTTCGCACAAAAATCTTCGAAATCGGCTAACGTCAGAAAACGTACATCAACCGTGTTGTACCATTCACTGGGATCACGACCATGATCAATATGCGGCGCTTTGCCTTCTTCCGCTAAACGCCGGCGATGTTCGTGAAAACCAAGATTCGGAAAACTGACAATACCCCGCGTGCCGACACGCAGCATTTCGTCCAGCACAAACTCGACGTCACTCACCGTTTGTAACGTTTTTGACAGAATCACAAAATCAAATTGGTCATCCTCAAAAGCCCTGAGACCGGCATTCAAATCCGTCTGGACAACATCAATACCGCGGTCAATACATTGTAACACATATTTTTCCTTAATTTCAAGACCAAGAACACGGTTGTTTTCACGCTGCTGAAGCCGCGCCAGCAAACCGCCCTTACCACATCCCAGATCAAGAACCTTCGCACCGCGCGGAATCAAATCGAGAATCTGTTCATAATCCAACCGGTCAGGACGCTGAAACGGCGGCACTCCGCCGGAAGCCTGTTCACAAAATACGTTGCGCAAAAACGACCGTACCATTTCACCGTATAAAGGAAATTCGTGCGGTAAAAGGAACGCATCATGTCCGTAGTCGCTCGGTATGTCACAATAATTAACCCGCTTGTTTAAGGAAATTAAAGCGTCCACAATTTCCCGTGACAAAAATGATGGGAAAAGCCAGTCGCTCGAAAAACTCAGAATTAACCACCGGCACATCGATTTGCGTAACGACTTTTTCAGTTCGTCCGCCGTACTTCCAAGATCAAAATTGTCAATCGCTTTCGAAATAACCATGTAACTGTTCGCATCAAACCGTTCGACAAATTTGTCGCCCTGATACGCCAAATAGGAACCGACCGAAAATTTCGTTTCAAATTTCGAGTTGACCTGACGTCCTTGCGTCCGGTTCGCATCGAATTTTTTCATCATTGATTCACGCGACAAATATGTAATATGCCCAAGCATTCGGGCAATCGCCAAACCATCCGCTGGAATAACGCCTTGCTCATGATATTGACCGCCGTGAAAATTCGGATCACTTTGAATCGCATTACGCGCAACAATATCAAACGCCAACGCCTGACTGGTCAAATGGGCGGCGGTCGCCAATAAAATTACAGAAACCAACCGGTCCGGAAATCGTGTTGACCATTCCTGAGCCATAATCCCGCCCAATGAACCGCCAATCACCGAAAGCAACCGGCCAATACCAAGATAATCTATCAAAAGACTTTGCACTTCAACAATATCGCCAATCGTAATTTCAGGAAAATCTATTCCGTAACGTTTTCCCGTTTTCGGATTAATATCATCCGGTCCCGTCGTTCCGCGGCAACCGCCAAGACAATTCGTACAAATAACAAAAAATTGATTCGTATCAATTGGTTTGCCGGGTCCAACCATGATCTCCCACCAACCCGGATCATCCTCGTCATCGTGAGACGCCGCATGGGAATCGCCGGATAACGCATGACAAAGTAAAACCGCATTGTCTTTTTTACTGTTCAGCGTGCCGTAAGTTTCGTAAGCAACTTTAACTTCCGGCAACATATCGCCATGCTCCAACATTAACGGCGTCCGAAAAACAACCTCCTGAACATGTTTCAACGCTTTAGCGTTACGAACCGAATCCGTACTGTCAAAATCTATTTTTGTGTCCATTTATATTTTAGTAACTTTAGATACTTTAGTAACTTTAGGAATAAATCGGGACAAATAATTCCGGGATTAAAAAAAACTTTTTAGAAGTTCCCATTCATTATTCTATCCGGCACATTTTTTCGATTTCGGAAATTGTAAAAGCCGGTTTGAATTTAATTGATTGGTACCGCATAGGTTATCCTTTCTTAAAATTTTTGTAATATTTTAATGGAATTTTCCTAATTATTTTGAATTTTTCTTTGAACACCTTATTTTTACCTCATTTTCCCAACAAAACAACCTTAGTAGCAAAAAAATACAACATAAACTAACCTCATTATCTCATTAAAAAAATAAACAACAATAAGGTAATCCGGTAATGAGGTTTTATATTTTGGGGACTCATTGCTACTAAGGTTGTTTTGTTCAGAAAAATTAGGTTGAAAATGAGGTTAGTGAAAAATGAACTTGAAACCGTTTGAATATTTCACTGAATATATTACAAAGATTTTTATTTGAATTTCTGTAAATTTATATCGATCTCCTTCATTATCTGTTCCGTTTCACACAACACGGCAATCATCTTCTGATAATGCCGAACATCATCAAAATCTAATGTTCTCTCTTTGCGGTCTTTCAGCCATTTTTGTGCAGGCTGATAGCCGCCAATGTAAAATTCCCACGCCGATAACGGCACATTGTCAAAATATTGATTTTCATTGATAAAAACCTTGTTTTTACCGTATTGGGGCTTTTCTATTTTGTTGGTACCGGCAACAGGAAAATTGGCAACGTTTTGTTGTATTTTCACCTTTTCCATCAAATGTAATTTCCGCAACTTTTCACCCAATCCCGCCAAACGTTCAAAGTTGCCCGCATGGACAGGATAAGGAATACGCGGAAAATCTATTTTCAAAAATTCTTTGTAACGCTCACGATATAACGGCGAATGCAGAACCGCATAAATGTAATCAAAAATCCGTA
>JAIRLW010000218.1 GCA_031259095.1 Planctomycetaceae bacterium
GAGATTTTCGCAAAAAATACGGCAAAAATCCCGACCAAACATAACACTAAATTCGTCATTGTTATTCTCCTTATTTTATAAGGTTTTATTGAAATTGTTGCAATCCGCTTGCAGCATACACACCGGCAATAAAACGCACTGCAACTGAAATCAGGTTTTAATTCTATACAAATCAGAACCGACAGTCAACCGGAATCTTCCCTTTTCGCCAAAAAAATTCGTAATTATTCAGGGAAACTTTTGTAATTATTCAGTATTGATCAGGTAGGCAACAGATGAATGTCCGTGTTTTTGTCCCGTTAGGGACAACATCTTGGTAGAAAACAAAACAACAAATTGAGCCGCATCCCGTAGGGAATCAATTGGTAAGATTCCCAATTGATTCCAAGAATGAACAACATTTCGTCCCTACGGGACGAAATGTTGTTCATCAATATCATTTTCTACCAATATGTCGTCCCTAGCGGGACAAAAACACAAACATTCATCAGTGATCAAATGATCCCCCAAAAATAGAAAACAACCAGAAAATTTCAACTACTAAAAAACATAAAAATTATGAGTGCATGAAGTCTATTTTGATAATCTTTCACCAATTATTGATTTGATTTTCTTCCGTCCTGAAAGGACAACATAAGGAGTAGTTGATAATTGATAGTGGAAAGTTGATAGTGTCGCAAGCGGATTACGACCCAAACGGCAATAATTCCGCTTGCGACACTCTCCACTATCAACTCTCCGTTATCAACTATTTTTTGAGTATTTCGTTGGCGTGGCGGCTGAAATAACCGCGTAAATCTTTTGAATAATCTTCTAAAATCTTTTGACCAAGACCATCAACATCGCCGAGACGGTACAACGCACGGGCAAAACCGATTTCGATTAACGAATCCCGGCGGCTTTTTTCCGCAACACCGCCGCGAGGGTCAGCCTGATCCCATTTTCGTGCGGTATCGAGATCGCGGTGAACATAACCGGCAACTCCCGGTTTTTTCAGATGTTCCGCAATTACCGGCGCAACTGATTGATCACCGATCCATTCCAACGCCAAATAGCAAGCCCGATGATGGGAAAAATCATCTTCCGCTTTGAGTTTTTTGAGCAACTCCGCAATTACTGTTGCGCCGCGCGGGTCTTTTGTTCGTCCGAGCATCATAATGTAACGGTCAAGCGGGCTTGACGCCCAACTGAATTGTCCCATTCCGCGAAAATTCCAACCTTTATCCCAATTGTCGGCGGATTTTACCGCACTGAACAATGCATCGGCTCCGGTCGGGTCGTACATTCCGGCAAGAACCATTGCATACGCTAATTTATTTTCGGGCGAAGTTGATTCTTGATACGCTTTTTGCAGTAACGGAATGGATTCTTTGGGATGCCAAAGCAAATTCGCCGAACCCTTAAAACCATCCGGTAACGTTTTAATATCTTCCGGTAACGCCGTAACAGAATCGTCATAATTGTCCTGATCCGTCAATACCCTTTCCGGCAAATTACCGATTTCGACAAGATGTTTTTGTACCGGTTTGATGTCGAGTTTCCGAAGCGGAACATTATCTTTAGCCGCTTTTGCCGCAAGACAACCAAGTGCGTAACCTTGATTTTGCAAATCCGGCTGCATTCGGATAATCGGAATCGCATCACGATGACAACTTGTCGCAAGACCGCCGACAAAAATTCCTTCAAGCCCTTGCGGTAAACAACTCCGCATCGGAATGTCACAAAAATGTCCGTCGTGGTGAAGATGTTCAATTTCCAGATACGGCGTTAAAGTGTAACCATGTGTATCAAAATTGCTCCTTGACCGGACAATCGTATCGGGATAAGTTCGCTTATTGACTTGATCAAGAACGCTGAATGTAAAATCACCAATAATTTGCGGACGTTCCCGTGTATCAAGAATTTTCCCAAAATCAAACGCCTTTGGAAATTTTTCTTTTCCGTAAACAAAAACATGCGTAACATCTTCCATATCTGTTTCGTCAACATACATATAATCCGTATTGGTGTAAGACGCCCCAAGATTTCGCGGCGGCAAACCGTGTCCTTGTGTTGCGATTTCTTTGTCGTCAACATATTTCATGGGTGCTCTGGCGGTTTCGGCAATTCCGCCGTGTCCGGTAGCGTCAATCACAACTTTTGCCAAAACAATTCTTGGTCCTATCGGAGTCGTAATGAGAACACCTTTTACTGTCGGCGTTCCGTTTATTGTTTCAAGAACCGTCCCGCTGCCGCGAACTCCATACCAAACATCGGCACCGGCATCGGCAAGTTTTGAACGCCACCAAAAGGTACGTTGTTCAATATTCCACGAGGCTTTACCGTCTTCAACTTCTTTGCAAAAACCAACACGGTTGCCCCAATAATAAATTGAAATTGCTCCGGCAGTTCCAACACCGCCGAGATCGTGCAAATATTCGAGAACCAATGTTTTTGCTCCTTGCCGTGCAGCGGAAATTCCAGCCGGTGCGCCGGTTGTTCCTCCGCCAACCACAACAACATCGTATTCACCAACAACCGGAATTGCCTGTTCATGCTGTTTCACAAAACCAAGCGGTTTTTTGTACGCTTTGACATTTGAAAGCGATTCCTTGATTTCACCGGAAACTTTTTTCAAAGTGGAATCGCTGAATAGTGAAACGGTTAAATCTTCCGGCAAAATTTTATTAATTTTTGTAATTCCTTCCGCCGCTTGTTGAGCTAACACTTTTGATTTTTCGATAAATTCAACGGTTCCGTATTTCTTGAACTCCGGCGACGAAACAACAATTTGATCTGCTGTAAATTGTTGATTAGGATCGAAGGTTGCCAAACGAATTTGTGTTTCGAGTTCGTTTGACAATTTCAAATCGCCTTTGAAATAATTGATTCCGGTTTCATCGGCAATATCAAATGTGTATCGAATAATTGGATAAACACCGGCTTTGGCATCTTGTTGTTCCAAAAAATTCCACGCCCCTTTCGGCGGTTGCCCGTAAAACGGTTCCCCCATAATTTCATACGAAAAGTTTTTCAATAACGGAAATTTTGCTAAATCAATTTGTTCCGGTTTTTTGGGTTCTCCGCCAATGACAACATATTGAGCAATAAAATGTCCTTTGAAAGTTCCCCTAGCTAACTGATTCAAACCGGAAGTAAACGAATTGGGTTCAAATTTTATTGAAGAGAGTATTTTTTTGGCAAGAATTGCTTGTTTTCCTGCACGGTTATTGATGATAATTCCGCGAAAATTTTTCTGTTTATCATGAAGAACACCAACCTGATAAGTGCTGTACAAAAA
>JAIRLW010000225.1 GCA_031259095.1 Planctomycetaceae bacterium
TAAATAGTTCTTTCTTTCCCTGAAATAGGGCATCAAGGGTACTGACCAACAACGATTTCCCGAACCGGCGGGGACGTGAAAGAAAATAAATACGTCCTCCGGTAATCATACGGTAGATGATGGCGGTTTTGTCCACATAAACACATTTGTTGTTTCGTAAAATCGCAAACGACTGAGTATCTAACGCTAATTGTTTCATAAAACTAATATATTGTTTCTAATTTGAAAATAGATAAAAAAAAGATGCCCTTATTTCATTCCCGTTTTAACTCTTCCATTCGGCATCCGGTTTGTTTTCCCGAAAAGGCAATGCCGAGAAGAATTACTTTGCCAAGATATTTATTGTAATAACGACGATGGTGAATTTGTTTCATGGCTTCGTTGAGCAACATATTTATTTTTGTCTCCGCATGATATTTGATTTCGGCAACTACGGTTACTCCGGCTTGTTCCCAAACTGCGTCGGAACTGCCGAGATTGTTATGAGCCTCACCTTGTATTTTGAATCCAAGCAACTGCATCCACATCAACATCAATGAATGATAATAATGTTCGTGCGGAATCTGAATGTCGTAAGGAATGGTCGCAATCATCGCTTCGAGACTGCGGGCAAAACCGGATTCGTCAAAGTTGGTTATTTGTTGTTGCATTGTTTTTCGCAAGTCATTGATATAACGTTTGTCGGGATATTTGCCGTAGGCTTGTAACAGATGAGTCAATAAAGATTTGTTCACTTCCCTATTGGGAACGCCAAGCGTATATTCAGCACATTCACCGGGTATCCGTTTTATTTGTTTGATGGTCAAATAACCGGTCTGGAACAATAACGGCACTTCGTTGATATTGACCGGATCATATTCTTTAAATACACTACTATCAACAACAATCGGATTCAGTACCGTGTCCGCACAATTACGGCGTTGAATAATCTCCATCAGGAAAGTAGGCGTGCCGGTACTAAACCAATAATTGTCGAACTCCTGTATTTGAAAAAAATTCATGGTCGAAAACGGATTATAGATTGCCGTTTCGCCGTCCCAAGTGTAACCGTTGTACCAGTAACGAATTTGTTCCAACACATCTTCCCTTGTCGTCTTCAAATGTTCTGCGGCTCGGTCAATATATTCCGAAAAATTACTTTCCAGTTCTTCCTGCGTATATCCGCATATCGCCGTATATTCTTCGCGCAAAGTAATATCTTGCGGATTGTTCAATGCCGAAAAAATTGACAGTCCCGAAAATTTCGACACACCGGTAAGGAAAACTAATTGCAAATATTCATCCGCATATTTCATCACCTGATAAAAATCATGCACATTTATTTTAATTGCTTCCAAATGAGAATCGTTGAGATGAGCGGTAATCGGTTTGTCGTATTCGTCAATCAGTACAACGACCTTTTTTTTACCGCTCTGTTCATGTAAAGATACTATCAACTCTATAAAGCAATCGGATGCATTTTTTGCCGTTAATATAATCTGATAATTTCGAGCAATTCTCGTCAGATGAAATACCAAACTTTCTTCCATTTTTTCCGGTGTCGAATGGTTTATCCCTGTCCAGTCTATTTTGATAACCGGATATTGTTCCCATTCCCATTTGTCGTAAATATCAAGACCTTTAAATAGTTCTTTCTTTCCCTGAAATAGGGCATCAAGGGTACTGACCAACAACGATTTCCCGAACCGGCGGGGACGTGAAAGAAAATAAATGCGTCCTCCGGTAATCATACGGTGGATGATTGCGGTTTTGTCCACATAAACACATTTGTTGTTTCGTAAAATCGCAAACGACTGAGTATCTAACGCTAATTGTTTCATAAAATTAATATGTTGTTTCTAATTTGAATGTTGAAAATTAAAGGCACAATATACGATACAATTCTAAAACGTAACATTCCATGAAAAGTTATCGGAAGTTTCAGCGGGAGTGAGGATTTCCCGCCGGAGTTCTTTTTTCAGCGGGTTGTAAATCCGAAGTTCATAAGGTTCACCGCCAATCACGCGGCTCACACCGGACAGTGTTTTTGTTTCAGGATTCCAATGTTCTTCAATGACGTCGACAATACCTTGCGTAATATGTTGCGATGTACTCAGCAGAATCGGATGTTCCGCAACCGGACGAACCGCCAACACAAGGCATGAACCCGGCGGAAGTTCAACAGCAATTTTATCCGTAAATGTTCCGAAAAACTTTTTGTCCCAAAAATCAAATGCAGCATATTCTTTTGCATCAGGAAGACCAATCCAAGCGGGAGTTGTTTCAATTTTAGACGGATTTTTATCATCCCAATTATAAAACGCAACAATTTCCCGTGCGGGAACATCCGAATCTGCTGATTGTTGTACGGAAACATTTCGGTTTGATCGTGTTGTCAGGCTCCAGATTTTCGGCAAATCTTCGCTAAAAAGATCAACCGGTTTTGCCGACCGTAAACCGTGATGCCGGATTGTTCGGCGAAGAATATCCATTCGTTCTTCGGAAAGATTCGGCAACCAATCGCTGCACGCAAAAAGTTGACCGCTCACTGCAACCCATGACGCAATAAGACGGGCATGTTCCAACGGCATCGAATTTCGCACGTAAACCGGATCAGGATCATTCCACCAAACATGACCGTTTAAAAAATATCTGTTCGAGCCATGCCAAGGTCCTGCTTTGAGTGAATTCCATTTTGCTCCGTTATCGGGACCAATCCGCATCGCATCGACACAACCAAACGACGCTCCCAATGTCCGCATATTTTGTGAAACATTACAGCCGAGAATAAAAACATCATCACCCGCCGCTTGACGGATAATTTCAAAACCTTTTCGGTATGCGGCAACCGGAGTCAGATTGGGATTATGAAATACCGGTTCGCCAAGATCATCGGGACGATATTCGTTGTTGATATAAAGTTGTTCGATTGCCATTCCCGTCCAAAGACCGTCAAGTTTGAAGTAGTTAAATTCCCACTCGCCGGCGATTCGTTGAACTTCGTCGTGCAGATATTTCTGTACATCGGGATGGGTCAGGTCAAGTGATGTTCCGCCCCAGTACGATTCGTATGGTTCACCAAGTTTATTGACCGTTTGATTGTAACGCCGTTTCGATTTACCTTGTTCGTCAAGAACATCGGTAACTCCGCTTTTCACAAACCAATTCTTGTTCCAATAAGGGTCTTCACTGGAACCGGCAAACGGCATAAACCAGATTCCGGCACGAAAATTGTTTGACCGGATCATTTGTGCGGTTTTTTTCATACCGTTGCGGTAAGGACCTTCCGAATGATGTTGTGTAAAATTCTTTTTTGGACCGTAAGTTTTACTAATTCCGGTTTGCCAGCCGTCGTCAATTTGTACAAAATTAAAACCATACGGAGTCAATTTTTCGGCGGCGGCTTTGGTCAAGTTAACAATTTCTGTTTCGTTGCAGGCTCTGCCGAATTGGTCGGCATAGTAAGTACAATAACCGGAAAGCGGTTCTTTCATCTGAATCCGGTGCGCTCTGGCAATTTGCCATGCGTAACGTTCCAGACCGCGCCGGCAATCGTCAAAACGTCCCAGTACAAAAATTTCCGACAGATTTTCCATTGGATTATTCAAATCAGCCGGCGGTAACAATTGACCATATTCAATGATTGGTGAAATCACCGCTCTGCCTTCGGAATTTTTGTTTGAAAAAACAATTCCGGAACCTTTGCGGTGTGTTATCCAACCGGTTACGACACCGTTACGGTTTTCAGGATTTGTTACGGCAAGAAATGAATACGAACCTTTATGACCGTCAACAGAGCGAAGTCCCGCAGTGCCAAACGATTTTAACTTATCCGCCGGTTCGGGAAGGAACAATTCGATCTTCGGAAATGACCATGTTTTAATCCGACCGTTTTCGTACGATTCTTTTGTAAAAAACGCCGAAATCAGAACAAAAGGATTTTGTTCCGCTAATGTGTAAATGGATTCGATTACATTTTCGTTACCATCTTTCTGAATCACCAATGACGCACCTGCAATGGGTTGACCGTCACGACCGGTAACCGGATGTTCGGCAACAACCGCTGTTTTACCGTTCGGCAGTGATATTTGTGCGTAAAGTCCGTTCTGATCAACAGAAACAATCCGCCGTTCAGAATCCCAAGAAACAGCAACTTCGCCGTTGCTAATACGTGTTACATTATCAGCCGTTTCAATTTGCAACGCCGTTTCGGTTTGAGCAAAAAGAAACAATGGAAAATGGAATAACACCACAGAAAATAAAATTGTTCGTAACATGGTAATAGTTTGGTTAATAGTAATAGTAATAGTAATAGTTAATAATCAAGTACAAACGTTTGCGGAACACTTTTTCACCCAACCGCGTTCTTTATCAATGCCGGTAAGTCCAACGTTGCGCCGCTGCGGAATTGATTCCGTGCTTTTAACTTTTACCAGCCGAGTCCCGCCGGGTAACCGTCTTTTTTATTTTTTACCGCAAAGAACACAGAGCGGGAATTTTTAACATTTTAACATTTTCTTTTTGATCAGAAAGAGAATCATCACTTAAAAATAATATCTGCCATTATTATCATTCATTGGCATTTCTTCCTAATGAATTTTCACCACAAAAAGCACGAATAGACACGAAAATGATGGTTTCCTTTTTTTCGTGAACATTCGCGGGTTTCGTGGTGAAAATAGTGAAAATAAGGTTGCTTGAAACGACGGCGATACGGTCATTGTATGCGGCTGAAATATACTTCTTGCATTCATCATTTTACGTTTAATCAATCAAGGGGGGTATTCAAATGAAATTTATGAATGCAAGGAGTATATTACTAATATTTTAAGTCCAATTGTTTGGGATTAAAATTTAAAAAGGCACTCTGTGAACTCTGTGGTTAATAAAATAGACAGTTACCCCGCTGGTTGGCAAGACTTAACTAATTGGGAATTTTAAATATACTCATCACACTTTGAAATTCGGTTTTCGTTTTAAAATAGATGTTTATTAAAATCGCCCCAACGGGGCAATCCGCATTAGCGCAGGACAACGCCATACGTAACAAATATAAAACCATGAAATAAAAAGCCCTGTAAGGGCGGCAGCAATAAGATTACGATATTTCAGCTTGCGCCCTTTCAGGGCTTTATTTTCAAGTAAAATCATCCGTAGGGCGATTGCCCTACGCTATTGCTGATTGCCCTTTCAGAGCGAAATATTGTACAATATTTCGGCTCGAAAACTCTTCGCCTTCTTGAAACTACAGAAACATTTGTTCGTAATATTTTAAATTAAAAAAATAAAAACCGAATTTTAAAGTGTAATAAGTTTAATAATTGCCGTCTCTGAAGGTTTTCAAATCTCAATACGATTGACAAGACTGTAAGCATTTTTATCCCATTCGGCAGGAACTCGTTCCTGCATCGAAATACGTAACGTTTGAGCATTCGCAAGAACGGCAAACACAAAAATACTAACGAAAGTAAGTAAAATTTTGAACATGGTACATTTTCTTTCGTTATTTCCTTTGAGTTTTAATTTAATGATCAATCGTTTCCATCCCGTAACCGATTTCTTTTCCTGAAAATGCTATCAATAAAAGAATAATTTTATTTGTTTCGACGCTTCATTTAACAGTTTATCAAGATTCTCGTCAACACTGTATTTTACTTCGACAATAACCGTAATATCCGACAATTTCCAAACCGCGTCAATACGACCAATATTGGTTGGAATTTCGCTTTGAACCTTGAATCCGAAAAAATCGAAGAACCAAATCAATCGCGGCAACCTTTTGAGTTCCCTATTTTTCACGTTCGGCAAGATGTTTCACCATACTGTAAAGCGTTTCAAGTGCAATATTATCGTTTCGGATATTTTTATTGTTTCGAAAAATTTCAAGCGAATGCTCCGCCAGTTCCAGCGTTCGTGCGACTTCACGCCTTGCTCCGTCAATACCAAGAAATCGCGGATAAGACCATTTATCGTTTTCCGTATCTTTGCGAAGACGTTTACCAACTGTTTTTTCGTTACCAAGAACATCCAGTAAATCGTCCGTAATCTGAAACGCCAAACCAAAATAGATTCCAAATTCGTCCAGAGCAAGTTGTTGCTCTTCAGACGCTCCGGCAATAAGACTGCCCAACCGAAGCGATGTTCGAATTAACGCACCGGTTTTACGGCGATGAATACGTTCAATAATCTGAATATTGCCGGACTCAATAGAATCAGGACGATAAACGTCGTCCATCTGACCGCCAACCAATTGGCACGGACCAGCCGCAACTGCCAACTCTTTACAACATTGTCCCGCCAGTTCCGACGGCGACAAGTTACCAATCATCTCAAACGCCAACGCAAGTAACGCATCACCGGCAAGAATTGCCGTCGGTTCGTCGAATTTTTTGTGACATGTCGGTAAACCACGCCGCAGATCATCGTTATCCATTGCCGGTAAATCGTCGTGAATCAATGAATACGCGTGAATCATTTCAACAGCACACGCCGCCGGAATTGCCTTTTGCCGATTATCGCCGCAAAGTTCGCAAGCGGTAAGTACCAAGATGGGGCGAAGACGTTTACCGGGAGCAAGAAGACTGTAACGGATTGCCTCGCGAAGCCGAACCGGACAATCTGAGTCAAATTGCGTTGCCACATCAAGCGCCGCATTAATAACGCAACGAAATTCATCACTATATTGAGATACGTTCAGATTTATTTTTTTAGCCATCTTCTTTTTAAGTGAAGTGTCGGTTTAACCGCAAAGATTGCCAAAGAACGCAAGGAGTTTAATTTTTGTTATTATTCACACGGAACCGTCTATTTGTTATTAACTCCAGAAGACACGGAAAAAATAATCCGCAGATTACGCCGATGTTCGCAGATTATTTTTTGAGCGCCGACGCAACCGTAGGTGAAAACCTTTCGGCGAAAAGGTTGATCACCTTACTTGGCTTCACCTACTGAATAATGACAAAATTTGTAATAGATCAGTGGAGTTTTCGTTAAACGTTTTTAATTATAAGGTAGGCGATTTACTTACGTTTAACGAAAATTCCGCTGATGTATTACCTGTTTTCTAGTATCCGCCGCCATAACCGCCGCCATAGCCGCTACCGCCGCCATAGCCGCCGCCATAACCACTACCACCACCATAGCCCGTGCTATTGCCATAACCACTACCGCTACCATACATGCTCGACATGTCTTCAGTATCACCTCCAACCGTATTATATTTGAAAACGCTACGAATATCACTGAATTGCGGAGATGGAGAAAGCCGCACGTAACGCCGATCCGCTGAAACAACGGCATTAGACGAGAACATTGCTCCTTGAGGCAATTGTGTAACGACCGGTTGATAACCAACCACCCTCGAACCAAACAACCGGTCGAGAGTCGAACTGACGCTGCTTCCATCCGATCCGCTGATAACTTGCCCTAAAAGACCATCATCGGCTAAACGTTTTAGAGCGTTATTACGCGCCAATTGTTTTTGGGCAATATTCATCCGAAGCGACGCGACATCAAGTACGCTTTCGTCCAATGATTCGGTACGTCGTCCGGTTTCCAAATCGAAACAAACGATAATGCCTTCCTGTTTCATTTGCAACGCTGCGCCTTCACGTCCTTTTTCACCGGGAACAATATTTGTTTCAACAGCAATTTTAATCATGTTATTGGCCAAATCGCCCCAATCCTTGCGAAGAACAACCGCATATCGTCCGTTAAAACCTTTCGGACAAATATAGGAAATTTTCTTAACGCCGGATTGTTCGGTCAACGTTCCGGTAATTGCTTCGCCTGATTCTGTAACAGGTATTGTCTTGAGAATACCACCGGACAGCGTTCGCGGGCTGGCGAACCAACAGTAGGAATCCGTCGGTTCACGAACCATCAGATCAAGTCCGGCGTTTCCCGTCCACTCAACGGTTACCACACAATCACGTAATCGTGCTTCCTGAATTTCAGCGGCTAATTGAACGGATTCTTCATTGCGTCCGTTTTTTTTCATTTTTGCTTCAAGATTTTGAAGCGAATGGAGCGCGTTTTCTGCCAGTTTCCTGCCGGAATTACTTTCCCATTCCTGAACAAGAATGGCTAAAGCAATCCAGCGGAGAGATGTTTCGTCCTGAAATTCGTCGTACAGTTCCTGTGCCAAACGGAATGTTGCCGAGTAAAATTCCTGTTTCGGAACCATCACTTCAAGAGCCTGTTTGTATAACGGAAACGCTTTTTGTTTCATACCAAGCGTTCGCATAAAAAAGCCGACATTCATCAAATCAATCGGATTTTCACAAAAGTCTGCGGCGGACAACACCGCCCGTTCCACTTCTTTTATGGGAGCGCCTTTCCGATAAAGCGTTATTGCAAGAACTTCATACATCCAAGGTTGACCTGCATCGTTGAGAAGAGCCGATTCAACAAACGCAACAACTTGATCTTCAACCGGTTTTGGGGCTTTCATTTCATCAAGTAAACGACGTCCGATTTCTTTAACAAGAACCTCGTCCTCTTTATTGACGGAAAAAAACGTATCCCAAAATTCCTGTAAATTTGTTGCGGTTTTAGCGTCAATAAGCGTTTGTTTTGCTATGGCGGGAACATCTTTGCGAATTTCGTCTGGAATAGAGTACATGCCCATACCACCACCATAACCGCCCATACCACCACCATAGCCGCCCATACCACCCATCATACCTCCCATACCGCCCATCATACCTCCCATACCGCCCATCATACCGCCCATACCACCCATCATACCTCCCATACCTCCCATCATACCGCCGCCCATCATTCCGCCCATTCCTCCTGAAATCGGAGTCGGATCAACGACAAGATCAGCCATCGGATAAACCTTGACCGACATGTATTTTTTCGCTTCTTCTATAGTCGTAATCAGAAGAACTTCATTCTTAATACAATAAGTCAAATCGTGTTCACTGAGAATGATCCTCAAAGCACTGCGCAACTTAATTCCATTCAATTTTATTGGTTCACGAACAACGGATGAACTGGAAGTGATTCCGCGTTCTGCGGGACCGTATTGACTCGTATCAACCGCAAGATTGATTCCGGGATTTTTATCTTTAATCATATTGAACAGGTCTTCAAACGTTGTATTTTCGTCGAGGTCAAAATCCATATTCTTGTCCAGCGCTTTACTGATTTTCTTTTCTGCTGCGCCGGATTGTGAAAGGTCGGAAACGGCATAGCGTTCTTTACGGCGTTCCGACAGAAGAAGCCAACGTTCCGGGTCAATGTAAGTGATCGGCGGTTCTTCGGGAATCGGAATAAAAGATCGTTCCGCTAACATCAGTGATTCCACAAACCCAACATGCCGCCGATGCCGTAATTCATTGTATTCGACAATGTAACTCGTCATTTCCGCTAAACGTTGAGCGGCAAACGGTGTTGTACTGTCGGGAAGCATTTCCCTCGCAACATCGGCAACCCTTGTAGCCGTTTTGTATTCACCGGCGCTCATTAAAGCAGAAAAACGATTGAAAATCTGAACGGCTTTTGTCCGTGATTCCTGAAGATCATGGAGAGTTTGAAGCCGATCACGTTCCGCGGCAGCATTCGCATCCGCCTGAATTCGTTTAAATTCATTGTTGTATTGAACATGCTGCACTTGTTTGATTGTGTTTCCAATTCGATCCAATGCCAAATTACGTTCATCAGGATTGAGCGACGTGTTGTCCCGAACCATCGACGCGGTAAGTTTAAGATTCTGAAGTGCGCCTTCAGGATCGTCGTTCATTCGCAAAGCGGCGTCGTTAATGGTTTGCCGGACTTCATTTATCACTTTTTGCGAAACAATGTTTTGTTCCTGCGTTACCGCATCAACCAACTGAGGAGTACGGCTTATTTCGGATGCATTGGTATTTATGTTGAGATTTGTATTTGTATCCGCATTGCCGTCGGTAATTCCGCCTTTGGTCGTCATTGAGGTTTGTTCCTCAAAACGGGTCTTGCGAAATGAATTTTTCTGCGAACCGATAGTAGTTTCATTGTCCGTGTTTTCCTCGATGGTCAGCGGTTTGCCTTCTTCACTTTTTTCCGCAATTTTATAAAGCCGTTCGGCAATTGTGTTTTTCGGATCAAGACGTAAGACATTATTCAAAAGGGTCATTGCTTGATTCCGGTTGCCGGTTTTAATCGCGGCGTCGGCTCTGTTAATTTGGTCGGTAATATTAACGACAAAACCGTCACGGATTGTCGCCAATGAATCCCAACCAACAATCGGCATTGTTAAACCGTTATCTTTCGCGGCAAGTTCTACAACGGCAACGAGAAAATTATTACTTGAAGCGGCTCCCGGTTCCTGATTCGGTACAAAATTCCACGCCAAATCCATTTCATTTCCGGGCGTTGCCCCTTTGAGTTTCAACGTGAACGACGAAAGTTTTTCGGCGTTGGTTCTTCCGACAAGAATTGTTTCCCGATCACTTCGAATCGGCTGAAGTGTTTTGGGATAAACTTCCCATTCTTCAGGAAAGGCGTAAGAATCCGGATAAGACCAAACAATGGTTGCAGTGATAGAGTCGGCAATTTGTTTTCCGAATATTGGAATAAAGTTGGGTAATTCAACAACTTTGTCTCTGTTCTTTTCCTTGTTTTCCAAAACCCAATCCAATGCCTTAACCAATGCCGAATCTTTTCCGGCTTGAATCTGGGCGTTCATATCAATAAGATTACCGCCGGTCTGATTGGTAAACGCTCCGATAAGACCAAGATTCGTCCCTATTCCAACAGCACATGCGGTAAACGGAATCCTTGCGGCAACATAATCGTTGACTTCCTTTTCAAACAAGGAAATATCAACCGTTTTAGCCATACTACGACCATTGCCAAAATAGACCACAGCGCGTCGTGCATCGAGATTACGTCCTGCGAAGGTTTTTTTTGCGGTTTCGAGACCTTTCCCCATATCGGTTGCACCGAGTGGGACGCGGCGTTGTAATTTTGCCAAAGCCGTTTTGAGTTCTGCCGAACCGTTGGGAACAAAACCGCCGGTAAGCGATTCGGTTTCCACATCCATTGCCAAAATCTGAACTTGCGCATTTTCTGGAAGATTTCCGATTGTCGCAAGGAGCGTTGCCAACGTATCATGTCGAGTCTGACCAACCTGACTGGCGGAAGTATCGACAAGGAATACTACTTCTGTTGTTGCCGTACTGGGAATCGGAACGCCCCGCAAACCAACAGCAACATAACTCGTTCCTTCTGGAGAAGTATAAAAGGCGTATTCGCCCTGAGTTTCTTCACCTGAAAGGGAACTTGTTAAGATGACGGCTATGATGAAAAAAGCCAAAACAGAAAAAAATTGCCCGAAAACCTGAATGGGACGCATTGTCATTTTACCGCTCCAACATGCAAGAAAGGTTAATTTCAAAATAAACCGGACTGGAACAACTACTTATACTTAATATTTAATAGCATATCTTGTAAAATCAAAATATCAACTTATTCCGTAAAAATTTTTTATTTTTCCTATTTTTTGTATTTTACATTCCTACAGATCGGCAACAAAATTACAAGAGAACGCTTGCCTTTTTTTTCGTCAAAAAAAAAAAAAGGCTCAAATAGAATTGCTCGCAACTGACCAAGATGAACACAAAAAAACAATTTTTCAATGGAAAATAACGATTACACATTTTAGGAAATTTTAGAGACGTCAGTTTTGGCAGTGTTGCCGTCAACGATTGGTGATCTCCGTACCAACTCCCATACTGGTAAAAATTTCAAGCAGTAACGAATGCCGTAAACGTCCGTTAATAATGTGAATTTTTTGTACACCGCGTTCCAATGTTTCGAGACAGGCTTGAATTTTGGGGATCATACCGCCAATAATTGCTCCTGATGTAAGCATTTCACGTGCTTTTTCCGCAGTAATCGAATCAATCATTGAATTAGGATCGTTCGGGTTGGTACGGACTCCGTTCACCTCACTAACATAAACGAGTTTTTCGGCTTGTAACTCTTTGGCAATTGCAGTTGCCGCAGTATCGGCGTTAATATTCAACGCCTGACCACTGTTGTCGTCCATCAGAGCAATAGACGGAATCACCGGAACAATCCAGTGATCACACAAATGCCTGATCGGTTCGACATCAACACGTGTTACTGTACCAACTAACCCCATATCAATGG
>JAIRLW010000245.1 GCA_031259095.1 Planctomycetaceae bacterium
TTTTTCAACTCCGACGAAAACCGCCCGCAATATTCACGGCTATTCAACACACCATAAACATAATAAAAAATATCCCATTTTGTAATTGTATTGTTTTTGTAATGTTCCCGGAATTTTTGCAACGCCGCATCCGTGATATTTTCACGGCGAGTCATTCCAGATTTATTATTTTTGTGGAACAACGATTTGTCGGTGTTGTCAACCGTTTCATAAACGTAATAGGGAAAACATTGCGATGTTTCAAATAAATGGAAATCACACAACGTTTTTATAACCGATGTAGTAAAATCCTTTTTAGCGCCAGGCGCTTCGATACAAATTACAATATTTTCCGCATCGGAATTGGGGAAAATTTTTGAATTTTTACCTGGTCGAGCGTTGAATGCGGAGTTAAAATACATTCTTTGTTTACAAAATGGACGGTACATCACTTGTACAACACAATTTTTATGAAAAGAATGAATTACATTGTTTTTTACGTCTCTTTTTGTATTGACGTCCCATGAAATTTTTGTCGGATCATTACCGATAAACTCATCAACACTTTTTGCATCTGTTTTCCATATTTCTTTGTGTTCTTGATATGCTTCACGTTGTTCGTTATAAAAATCAATCATGCGTTTCATGTTTTTTGTCAATTTCTTTTCGGAAAAATTGTAGCACCACGCATCGCGAGCCGTTACAATACCCGTTGAAAAAACATCAAATATTGTTGTTTCGTTTCCACTCTTGTCGCCTAACAAAAATAACGAATCGAACTCATCATTGCGTTGATTGATCCAATCGTGTTTATCGTTTGGCGTGATGAGTTGCCAATCGACATTCTCAATACTTTTAAGTTCTTTGAGTTTTTCTAATTTTGTTTCATGGTCGAGGTAATCGCCGATATCGTAATAATGAATTTTGCAACCTTCCGATTTCTTATTCGGATTTTTGACAAATATCGTAATCGCAATTAAAGAGCGGCTACTAGAACCAAAAATATTTCCTCCTTCTTTTTTCGCCATTTCTCTTGTCATTCGCTGTATTGGAAGGTTCCCTCGACAATTGAAAACGTAAATATCTGTAAACTCATCGGCTAAACATTTACGTAACCCATCCATTGAATTGCTGTCAATATACGAACCGTTACTCACAAAACCGATAACGCCTTTATCGCCGATTCGATCCGACGCCCAACGTATCGCACGAATATACGAATCGTAAAGATTTTTTTTCAATGTTGCGGTTGACGCTTCGGCATACGTTTCGGAAATTCGTTTGTCAAGTTTGGGATATTTTAGATTTTTATTATTATCGTTTTCACTTTTTTGTCCGGCAGAGTACGGCGGATTGCCGAGAATAACCGTAATCTTTTTGTCCTTTTGCTTTTTTGCGCGCGTACTGTTGATCGGAAACGTTTCAATAAATTCTTTTTGCGTTCCTTCCGACATCTGAAAGGTATCGGTCAACACAATTCCGGGAAATGCCGTGTATTTTCCGCTCTTTTCGCCGATAACTTCATGAAACGTATTTTCAATATTAATCGCCGCAATATAATACGCCAACAACACAATTTCATTCGCATGAATTTCATGTTCGTATTCGTACCGTAAATTCTTCCGCTGAATCAATCCGCTTTGCAATAACCGTACAATAAATGTTCCCGTTCCGGTAAACGGGTCAAGAATATCGTTGTTTTTTGCATCGAATCCGCCGCCAAATTCCGTTCGCAAAATAGAGTCAATACTGTGAAGAATAAAATCAACAACCTCAATCGGCGTGTAAACAATTCCCAACCGTTCCGACATTTTCGGAAACGCCGCTTTGAAAAATTTATCGTACAATTCAAGAATAATCCGTTGTTTTCCCGCCGCCGTTTGGACGCCCTTAACCCGCCGCTGCACCCCCGCATAAAAACCGGCAAGCGACGACGTATCACTTTCAACATCGCCCAACAAATTGATCACACGGTCAAGCGCTTGCGAAACAGGATTATGATGCGAAAATTCCGAACCGCCGAAAAGCGCGTCAAAAACAGGTTTCGTGATTTTATGTTGCGCTAACATCTCTATCGCTTCGTCTTCGTTCACATTATCGTTAATGTTTTCTTGTAAATGGTACAGAAAAGCGTGAAACTCATTTTTATGCTCGTCCGTATCGACCAAATACCGAAGTTGTTCGCAATGTTTTTGCGCAATTTCCGCAACATCTTTCGCCCAATCTTCCCAATACCGTTTTTCACCGCACTTGGACGAAATCATTCCGTACATGCCGGTTTTCCACGTTTTAATATCGTCAAAAGAAAACGTAAATTCCTGCTGCCTTATTTCATCTTCAAAACTTGTTTTTGATACGCTTGTCCCTGTTTCGCGTCCAATAAAATCAACAATAATCTTTTCAGGATTGGTTTGATCCAATTCCATAATATTGATAACATTTTGAAACCGGTCGTCATGCGCCCGCAACGCCTGCAACACTTCCCAAACAACCGCATACGTCTCATTTTTGTCCAAAAATTCATCCGGTTTATCGCCGGAACGAATCACGACCGGCAAAATAATGTAACCGTAATCTTTCCCGTCCGCCTTCCGCATAACGCGTCCGACCGATTGAACAATATCCACTTTCGATTTTCGCGGCGTTAAAAACATCACCGCATCCAACGCCGGAACATCAACCCCCTCCGACAAACAACGCGCATTCGATAACAGCCTGCATTCCTTTTTCGCCGGCTTATCTTTTAACCATTGCAACTTCCTGTTGCGTAAAAGCGAATTCATCGTCCCGTCAACATGTTCGATTTTACACTGTAACGTTTTGGAATCGTCCGGCGCATTTTTCAAATACTCATCAACAATCGTCTGAAATTGTAACTGGAATTGTTCCGATTGTTTGATCGAGGTCGTAAACACAACCGCACGTTTCAAATTCGGCAGATTCCGGTCTTTAATCTTGCCCGCCAACGCATTCCAACACCCGACTATTTTCGCCGGATCAACCAACGGCAATTCCCGCTTGTTCGATTGCGGCTGTATCGCCGCTTGAAAAGACGGCGAAACAATATTTTCGTCAACGCCAAGAATGATCACCTTATAATCGGACAATAAATCTTGTTCCACCGCTTGAGAAAATCCAAGATAATAAAACGTTTCACCGTAATACTTCGGGTCGTCCATTGACCAAACAGTAATCTGTTCGTCAGCGGCTTTGCGCTTCGTTTCGGCGGCATAAAGCCGCGGCGTCGCCGTCATGTAAAGCCGTTTTTTCGCAACAATAAATTTGGAATTGTGTACGCGCACAAATTGAGATTCCTCCAATTGCGCCGAACCGGTTGTCCGATGCGCTTCATCACAAATCACTAAATCAAATTCCGAAACGCCCTTTTTTTGCGCAACACTAATAACGTCAATCGATTGGTACGTCGAAAAAACGACCGTCAATTTATCGCTGCGGATATTTTGGGTTTTATTAAAATTGTCCGCTAATATTTTAGCGTTTGTCGTTGCGGGAATAGCAAGATCATCAGGCTGCAGCGGATCATTCTCTTCGTGCTTGCCGACTTTCTCGTCCGAACAAACCGCATAACAATGCAATGGAATTTCCGACTCCGACAACCATTCGTGTAACGTTTGAGACATCAGCGAAAGCGACGGCACAAGAAATAAAACCAATCCGCTCTTGCCCGCCAATCGTTCCGCAATTTTTAGCGACGTAAATGTTTTTCCCGTTCCGCAAGCCATAATCAATTGCCCGCGATCTGCCGTCTGAAAACCTTCGAGAACTTTTTCAACCGCTTCAACTTGATGAGGATGCAGCGTCTTTTTCGGTTTGAGCCGAATTTTATTGTTGTGAAAATATTCGTCCCAATCAATTTGACCGTTCTCCAGATCGGACAACCCGATCACATGAACGGGCGGATTCTGATTTTGAACGGCGTTTTCGGCGTTTTTGCCGAGATCGGTTGTTGCAACAAGAATACGCCGGACAAATTCTTTTTTGGACGATGCGGCAAGAAACGAATCAATATCCGGTTTCTGAATTTTGTAATCTTCGCTGTAACATTTACATTGAACCGCAACAAATCCCGAACCGTCCCTCATTTCCGCAACAAGATCAATTCCGGTATCGCCGGTTGTCCGTTTATTCCAATCTTTCCAAAGAACAACACTTTTATATTGCGTTTTATAGTCCGGTTCGTGCAAAAGATAAATCCGCACGATTTCCTCAAAACGTGTTCCCTGATCGCGCGCCGAATTTTTTACGTCGGCAATTTGTTT
>JAIRLW010000300.1 GCA_031259095.1 Planctomycetaceae bacterium
AAAAAACAAAACTAAAGAACCAAACACAAATGTCTATTCACGAAATATTGATAAAACGGAGGAATCCATTATGCCAATATTGAGTTGGTTGTCACGCGAAGACGACTTGAAATGTGCAAACCAAACACAATATCGCCTTCTCGAAGAACAACCGAAATTAAGTTACGGTGACAAAAACACCGGAAATATGTTGATTCAAGGCGATAATCTGGAAGCATTGAAAGCATTGCTCCCATTTTACGCCGGACAAGTTAAGTGCGTTTACATTGATCCGCCGTATAATACCGGTTCCGCATTTGAACATTACGACGATAATCTCGAACATTCCACTTGGCTTTCGATAATGTATCCAAGACTTGAATTGTTACGTGAATTATTGGCAGACGACGGAAGTATCTGGATTAGTATTGACGACGACGAAGGACATTATCTCAAAGTTATTTGCGATGAGATTTTTGGAAGAAAAAATTTTATTACAACAGTCTCTTGGCATCGAAATTATGCTTCTGCAAATGATGCTAAAACCTTTGCAAAAGTTGTAGATTATATTTTCGTATATCAGAAAAGTAAATTTTTCAAACGAAATCTGTTGCCGCGTACCGACAAACAAAATATACTTTATAAATATGATAGTCACGATGGTAAAGGACTTTGGCGTAGCGATAATTTATCTGTAAAAACTTATTCGGCTAATTATGATTATCCAATTGTCAATCCTAATACAGGAATATCATTCAATCCCCCTAAAGGACGTTGCTGGATGACCAATTCAGAAACCATCAATAAATGGATTAAAGAAGGTAGAATATTTTTTGGACAAAATGGCAACGGTGCTCCTCAATTAAAGCGATACTTAAATGAGGTACAAGAGGGTATCGTTCCAATAACATATTGGTCTTATGATGACGTCGGGCATAATGATGAATCTCGTAAAGAATTAAAAACTCTATTTCCGGAAGCTACTACAACATTATTTTCTACACCTAAACCAGAACGTCTTATCCAGCGGATATTCACACTTGCTTCTAATCCGAATGATTTAGTGTTGGACAGTTTTTTAGGGAGCGGTACAACAGCGGCAGTTGCAACAAAAATGGGGCGGCGGTTTATTGGAATTGAAATGGGTGAACATGCAAAAACGCATTGTGTTGTTCGTTTACAAAAAGTCATTGACGGCGAACAAGGCGGTATTTCCGAATCAGTTGGTTGGCAGGGCGGCGGCGGTTTTCGGTTTTTTCAATTGGGCGAACCGGTCTTCGACAATGAAGGTCGTATCAATGAAGAAATTAAATTTTGTCAACTTGCCGCACATATCTGGTTTTACGAAACAAAAACGCCGTTCAACAAAACAAAGAAAAAAACATCACCGTTTTTGGGCGTGCATAACGGTACGGCTTACGCTCTCCTTTATAACGGAATTTTACACGACCGCAGAATTAACGGCGGAAACGTGTTGACGACGCCGATGTTGAACATTATTATTAACGATGCCGGTAACAACGAATACGATTCGCTTATTGTTTATGGAGAGTATTCCCGTATCGGTGAAAAACGTCTCAAAGCCGAAAAAATTGTATTCAAACAAATTCCTTACGATCTGAAATTAAAATAACAAAAAATCTTAAAATCTTTTTCTTAAATTTCTATGCAACTCAAAACCTATCAACAGAACACCTTGAATGTTCTCACAGAATTTTTTCAAAGCATCCGTTTTATCGGTGTTGCGGAAGCTTTTAAAAAAATGACATGCGAACCGGAAATTTCGTTTCGTCTCGGCAATTTGAAAAGTGATTATGTTGTTTGGGAAGCCGTTCCGAATACGCCCCGCGTTTGTCTGAAAATTCCAACCGGCGGCGGTAAAACAATTCTTGCCGCATACTCAATAAAAATTGTTTCCGATATTTGGTTGGAACGGGAATTTTCCGTTGTGCTGTGGTTTACGCCGTCCGATACCATTCGCCGCCAAACCGCCGAAGCGTTAAAAAATCCGCGTCACCCGTATCGCGAAACACTTGACGAACAATTTCAGGGACAAATCCGCATTTTTGATATTGATGAAAAATTCAATATTCGTCCGGCGGATATTGCGAATAACACCTGCGTTATTGTTTCAACAATTCAGGCGTTCCGTCAATCGAAAACCGGTAAATACAACGTCTATAAACATAACGAAAATCTTGAACCGCATTTTTCACATATTGCACCGGATGACAAAATGGAGTTTGACGAAAAAGGAGAACTCAAATATTCCTTTGCCAATCTCTTATATTATCATCGTCCGATAGTTATTGTTGATGAAGCGCATAATGTCATATCAAGTTTGTCACAGGAAATGCAGCGGCGCATCAATCCTTCGGCGATCATAGAATGGACTGCCACGCCTCAATCCAAAAATAATACACTCTACAATGTTCGCGCAACAGAATTGAAAGAAGAGGAAATGATTAAACTTCCTATTGAACTTCGCGAACATGTCGGTTGGGAACAGGCAGTGGACGAAGCAATTGTCAAGCGTACAGAATTGGAAAAAGCCGCCGAACAAGAAAGAGATTATATTCGTCCTATTTTGCTATTTCAAGCACAGGATAAAAACGGTGAAGTCAATGTTGACGTGTTGAAAAATTATCTTTTGGAAACCGCAAATATTCCTGAAAAAGAAATCGCAATCGCCACCGGAGAACAAAAAGAATTAGACGGAATTGATGTTTTTTCCCGTACTTGTCCGATCAAATACATTATCACGGTTGAGGCGTTGAAAGAAGGATGGGATTGTCCTTTTGCTTACGTTTTATGTTCGCTCGCAAATGTCAAAAGCAACACGGCAGTCGAACAACTTTTAGGACGTGTCATGCGAATGCCTTACGCAAGGTTACGAAAAATTACCTCATTGAACAAAGCGTATGCGTATGTACTTTCGTCTCAATTCGGAGAAGCCGCTGAAACATTGGTAAATAAATTGATACAAAAAGGTTTTGATAACGGTGAAGCGGAATCGGCAATTGAAACCGTTCCGCAACAAGAAGAATTGTTTGAACAACTTGATATTCAGAAAGTCCGGCTCTCAACTCCATTAACCCAATTTACGCTTCCGAAAAGTATTAAACTTGACCCGAAAGATTCAACAATTATCGAATTTACGCCGTCCACAACCGACGCCGACGTCGAAAAAATTTGCGAACAAGTTACGGAAAAAGAAGCATTCGAAATTCAAAAATCATATTCGTATTACCGAAAACGTGAAGAAACTCCATCGCCCGCAAAACAAGGCGCAAAATTTGTCGTTCCATGTTTTATGATGGAATTTCAAGGAAAATTTGTCTTTGCCGATCCTGAAACAATTTTTGAAAATTATGATTGGGATATTGCCAAAATTATTTCTCCGCGTCTTGAATCCAATGAGTTCAATATCGAACCGCAAGGAAACGGTTTTGTTATTGATATTGACGAGCGTCGTTTGCGTTATTCAGTTGCCGGTGAAGAACAAATTTTAATGCCGTTTGTTGATGTGGAAAATTGGACGGTCAACCATCTCGTTTTCTGGCTTGACCGAAAATTGAAACAAGAAGATATTCCGCAAATAAGTATGCTGGATTGGTTACGTAAAATAGTAGAATATCTGAATCAAAAACGGAAAATCAATTTGCCGAAATTGATGATTGCCAAATATGTGTTGGCGGATAAAATCAAAAACAAAATTGATGCTGCCCGAATGACCGCTAAAAAACAGGCATTTCAGACAACATTTTTTGAACGGAAAGGATGTGTCAAACTTGATTTTGACAACGGTTTTAAGTTTCGTGAGGGAATGTATGATGGAGTATTGTTTCAACAGAGGAGTAAATATAAATTTACCAAACACTTTTTGGGACCCGCAAAAGTCCCGCAAATTGACGGCGGTGAAAGCGGTGAAGAATTTCAATGTGCCAAAGCAATAGACTCTTTACCGGAAGTAAAATATTGGCTTCGTAATGTGCCGCAACATAAAAATTCTTTTTGGCTGCCCACTTCGACAGATAAATTTTATCCTGATTTTGTTGTCAAACTCGAAGATGAAAGAACTTTAATTGTAGAATACAAAGGCGCGCATCTTGTCAATAACGACGATACAAAAGAAAAAAATATGATTGGCGAACTTTGGGAAAAACAATCAAACAATAAAGGATTGTTCCTCATTGCTGAAAATTCAAAAAACGGAATGAACGTGTCAACACAAATTAAAACAAAAATTATAAAATTATAAACAATCACGCCAAACATAAAATGAAACAATTAACAATTTCAACTCACTGTCTCTTTTATTTTTTTGAGAATTATGAACGATACGAAAAAATCAATGCAATGAGCGGACGCTATTGATAAAAAGAGATCGTTACGTTTTTTTAACAATTCTTATAACAATTTTAACCCTTTTTACATGGAAGTTAGGAATGTCTCCTACAATTCATATTGTTGAGGGTGATTTACTTGACCAGAACGTTGAAGTGATTGTCAACGCTTGGAATCGTAACTTTATTCCGTGGTGGTTGCTGTTGCCGCAAGGTGTTTCTGCTGCAATCAAACGGCGTGGAGGTTATGAACCGTTTCGTGAACTTGCTCAACAGGGATTGATTCCGCTTGGCGGAGCGGTTCATACCACAGCGGGAAAATTACCGTTTCGCGGAATTATTCATGTTGCCGGTATCAACATGTTTTGGTTCGCTACCGAATATTCGATTCGAAAATCAGTTCGTTCCGCAATCACTTTGGCAAAGGAAAAAAATTATCGTTCCATTGCATTTCCTTTAATTGGATCTGGAACAGGCGGAGCATCGCAACAAAAAACACTCAATATGATTTGTGAAGAAATCGAACATTCCGAATTTGATGGAGAAGTAATTATTGTAAAGTTTAAAAAATGTAATTGTTCCGTGAAACTTTCACAAATGGTATTTTGTGCTGTCATTTAAGTGATGTTTATTCAATTAAAAATTTTTGTAATTATTCAGTAAAATTTTTTGAACATATATTAGTATTGAGCAAATGACCTCATTTCCACCTAATTTTTCTTACAAAAC